>DASSPL010000256.1:0-6176 GCA_035699685.1 Burkholderiales bacterium
AGCTCACGCCCGGGCAGGCGTACCTCTACAACGAGGGCGATCTCCACTCGCCGCGGCGGCGCAGCGCGACCCAGCTCATCCGCATCGAGGGGATGAACATGGACCGCATCAAGCGGCTGAAGTACGACGCGGTCTGACCGACGGCGCGCACGGCGCGCCTGCGCAGCGTGTAGAGCGCGTCGGTGACCGGCAGCATGCGATAGCCGCCGACCACCGCCTTGGCCTCCGTGGCCGCCGCGTCGTAGCGCACGCGGAGGAATTCAAGGTTCCACGCGTCGCTGTCGAAGATGGCGCATTCCGCCAGCTTCTCGCCGCGCTTCCTCTGCGCGTCGACCGAGCCGGCGTTGACGAAGTACACGCGTTGCCGGTCCAGGGCGCCCGCGGCGTATTCGATGCCGCTCGCGTCGTAGACCTTCTGCTCGTGGCTGTGGCCGAAGAAGCAGACGCGGGCGGTGGGGAAATCTTCCTTGAGCAGCTCGCCGTTCCGGCGGATGTGCTGCGGCGTCGTCATGTAGAGCTGGACGTCGCGCACGCCGCCGTGGACGAGGGCGATGCCGCCTTCGACGAGCGCGGTGTCGGGCAGGGTGGTGAGCCAGGCGATGCTCTCGCGCGAGAGGCTGCGCCGCGTGCGCTGCAGGGCGAATCGCGCCTTGTTGGAGCAGCGCTCGAACCCCAGCCGCTCGGTGCCGATGAGGTCGTGGTTGCCGGCGATGACGCGCACGCGCCGCGAGCGCAGCCGCGCCACGCAGGCGTCGGAGTCGGCGTTGTAGCCGATCACGTCGCCCACGCACAGGAACTGGGTGATGCCGCGGGCGTCGAGGGCCGCGAGCACCGCGTCCAGCGCCTCGAGGTTGCCGTGGATGTCGCCTAGGACGCCGTAGACAGCCATCGCATCATCTTCTTGCGCGCCCTGGGCACGTACTGCCTGAGGTCGGCGAGCGCCGGCAGCGGGTCGGACCACGACCAGAGGTCGTAGACCTTGGGCGCCGCCAGGAGCGAGCCCAGCCACTCGAGGGTGTTCAGCTTCTCGCGCCGGTAGGCGCGCAGGTCGAGCTTCAGCGAGAGCCAGCGGTAGGTGGTGCTGGCGGGCACGTGCGGCCGCTTCACGCGGCGCGTCAGGTACTCGTAGGCGACCTGCGGCAGGTTCACGCCGTTGGCCGCGCCGAGGTAGTGCCACAGGTTGAACCGCGCGTTGATCTCGAGCAGGTAGAAGCGCCCGGTGTCGGCGTGGCGCTTGAAGTCCATCTTGAACACGCCGCGCAGGCCGATGCGGCGCACCAGGTCGCGGCCGAGCGCGGCGAGCTCGTCGTCGTGCGCGAGCTCGAGGTAGGTGCTGTCGCCGGTGAGGGCGGGGTGCGTGCGGATCTTGCGGCCGACGAACCACTCGACCAGCTCGCTCTTCTCGTCGGCGAAGCCGTGGAACGACCAGAGCGAGCGGTCGTCGCCGGGGACGTATTCCTGGAACTGCAGCTCGCCGGCCATGCGCCGCACCAGCTCGTTCTGCGAAGCCTCGAGCCCGTTGGCGAAGATGCGCGCCTTGCCGGCGTGCGCGAAGAGCTGGTGGTAGACCGCCGAGCCTTCCCAGTCGGTCTTCATCTTCGGCTTGACCAGCACCGGGCCGTGGAACTTGTCGAGCACCGGGAAATCGAGCCGCGCGGGCACCGGCAGGCCGCGGCTCTCGGCGAGCGCCTGGAACAGCTCCTTGCTGTGCAGCGCGCGCGAGAGCGAGACGGGATTGAGGAGCAGGGCGTAGTGCTTTCCCAGCTCCGCCACGTGGTCCTGGATGAGGCCGAGGTAGTCGTCGTCGCCGTAGAAGAGGGGGATGCGCGAGCCGACCGCGTCGCTCAGCAGCTCGCCCGCGCGCATCAGGCGCTCGACCACCGCCTCGCGCTGCGCGAGCGGCGGCAGCAAACAGCGGCCGCTGCAGTAGCGCGACGCCATGGCGGGCGTGTAGGCCTCGGGGGAGGCGATGATCGCCGGGATGCGGGCAAGGCCGAGCGCGCGCACCAGGTTGATGCCGCCGAGCAGCATCACCGGCGGGCGATCGTGTCGCAGCTCGCTCCGGTCCACCTTGAGGAATGCGTTCATACCTTGAGCTTGGGCGGCGGCCGGCGCAAGAGCCGTGCTTTCAGGAGCGGCAGCGTGACGCGGCGCAACCGGTAGGCAAGGCCGCCGGGCGTGTTGCGGAAGACGCGCACGCACAGCGTGGTGCGATGGCCGGTGGCGAGCTGGTCCTTGTAGCGGTGGTCGCCGCGCAGGAAGTCGAACACCTCGTTGCCTTCCTCGATGGCGTGCTCGATGGCGTGGCCGAGCAGCACTTTGCCGGGCGTGCCCTTCGCCTTGGTCGGGTCGAACCCCGCCTGCATCAGGTACACGCGGTTGCGGAAGCGGTAGCAGTAGGTGATCGCCGCGATCTCGCCGTCGAGCTCCAGGCAGTAGAGGCGCAGCCAGCCGCGCGGGAAGGCCGACTTGATGATGCGGCGGTGGAAGTCGATGTACTCGGGCGTGTGGAACGACTCGCTGCCGCCGGCCTCGTTCCAGCGCTTGTGATGCAGCTCGACCAGCCTGTCGACCGCCTGGTCGAGGCCGGCGGGATCCTTCCAGACGAAGAAGCGCGTGGCGTGGGCCGCGGTGGTCTTCTTGCGCGCGCTCTTGATGCGCGTGCGCCGGTCCGAGGTGAGCGACTTGAGGAATTCCGGCCAGGTCGCCGGCAGGTCGATATAGGCGATGCGCTCGCACGGGCTGGTGTGGCTGGCGCGGCCGATCTCGGCCGCGGCGGTCTCCAGCGCGCGCGTGAAGGGCGAGCGCGGGTCGATGTCGCTCATCACCACCACGTCGGCGCCGGCGATGCGCAGGGCCGCGCGCGCGAGCTTGAGGGCGATTTCCTCCTCGCGCTCCGGGTCGATCACCGGGCCGAGGTCGTCGGGATGCGTGTCGCCGCCCGTGCCGACGAAGCGCAGCTGGCGCACGGGCGTGCGCATCACCTTGATGGTCTGGATGTAGAGCGCGAGGATGCCCACCGGCTGGCCGCTCTCGAGCGCGACCAGCAGCCGCAGCGGCTGGCCGCGGCCGAAGACCTGCCACCACTGGTACTGCCAGATCCAGGAGGTGAACACGCTCGCCACCCCCGCACGCTCGTGGAGGCGGTTCCATTGGGGGGCTAGCGCGGCGAATTCCTCGGCGGAGGTGAGGAACTGGACGGCGATGTCGCCGCCGGTGGACCGGCCCAGCCCCGCTTTCAGCGTCTGCTGAGGGGTCTGCGCGGGGAGCTCTTGCACGGATGAAAGGGTGGCGCAAAAGCGCGCGCCGCTCTATCAGCCGACGAGGCGAAAACCCGCTCCGATGGGGCCATGTGCCACGGGGAACAGGAATGCTCCCCGTGCCGTTGCGCATGCGTCGGCCGGACTAGGCTCACCGCACTACGCCGCGGCCCTTTCCAGGCAGCGGGCGATCAGGTCGCTCAGCGCCTCGAATTTCACCGGCTTCAGGGCATGCGCCTGGAAGCCGCATTCCACCGTGCGGCGCCGGGTGATCTCGTCGTCCCACGCGGAGATCGCGATGAGGCAAACCGAGCGCAGCTCGGGGTCGCTGCGGAACAGCCGCGCCAGCTGGAAGCCGTCCAGGTCCGGCATGCCGATGTCGAGGCAAGCCACCACGGGGCGAAATTTCCTCGCCACGTCGATGGCCTCCCGCGGGTCCGTCAGAGCCCTCGCTTCGTACCCCTGCATTTCGAGGACCACGGCCAGGCTTTCCGCCGTGTCAGGATAATCGTCGACTACGAGGATGCGCACCGGTCCCGCCATGCATTGGTGCAGCAAGTGGCGTTCCCTTGGTGACGAAGAGGGCAATCGATCATGTCGCTGCGGATAGGCATCGATTTGGGCGGCACGAAAATTGAGGCGATCGCGCTCGACGCGGGCGGCCGCGAGCTGCTGCGCAGGCGCGTGCCCACGCCGCGCGGTGACTACGACGCGACCATCGCCGCCGTGGCGGCCCTCGTGGAGCACTGTGGCCCGGGGACGGTCGGCATCGGCATCCCCGGGACCCTGTCGCGGGTCACGGGCCTCGTGAAGAACGCGAACTCGACCTGGCTCATCGGCCGGCCGCTCCGGCAGGACCTGGAGCGCGCCATCGGCCGGCCGGTGCGCATCGAGAACGACGCCAACTGCTTCGCGCTTTCCGAGGCGGCCGATGGCGCGGGCAAAGGGGCCGGCGTGGTGTTCGGCGTGATCCTCGGCACCGGCGTCGGGGGCGGCATCGTCGTCGACGGCAAGGTGCTGGTCGGACCCAACGCCATAGCCGGAGAGTGGGGGCACAACCCCCTGCCGTTGCCGGACGCGGCCGACCTGCCGCTGCCCGCCTGCTATTGCGGCCGCGCCGGCTGCATCGAGACTTACCTTTCCGGCCCGGGGCTCGCCCGGGACTACGAGCAGGCGACCGGCGAGCGGCTGGAGCCGCAGGCCATAGCCGCGCTGCCTTTCTTCGCGCGCTACGAGGAGCGGCTGGCGCGCTCGCTCGCCGGGGTGATCAACGTGCTCGATCCCGACGTAATCGTGCTCGGCGGTGGAATGTCCAACGTCCGGCGCCTGTACACTGAAGTGCCGAGGCTGTGGACGCGCCACGTGTTCTCCGACCACGTGGCGACGCGCCTGGCGCGCAACGTCCACGGCGACTCGAGCGGGGTGCGAGGGGCCGCTTGGCTGTGGAACGAGTCCAACCAGGGAGGGGACAGATGAAAAGCAGACTTGCAGTAGCCGCGGCGCTCGCCGCGCTCGCCGTTCCGGCCGCCGCCGGCCCGGACAAGATCAAGTTCCCGTCGGACTACCTGAAGGGCGTGCTGTACCAGACCCTCGACCGGCCCGACAGCAAGCAATACCGCGAGCTCTACGCGCCGGCCGAGGCGGTCGAGGCCGCGCGCAAGGGCAAGCCGATACCGCACGGCACCGTGCTGACGCTGGTGCAGTGGAGCGTCGAGCAGGACGCGAGCGGCGCGCCGCTGAAGAACTCCGAGGGCCGCTTCATCAAGAAGGACATCATCGGCATCACGGTGATGGAGAAGCAGCAGGGCTGGGGCGGCGACTACCCGTCCGACTGGCCGCGCAACGGCGAGTGGGAATACGCCGCCTTCACGCCCGACGGCCGGCCGAACGCCAAGGCGAATGCCAACAACAAGGCCTGCTTCACCTGCCACCTGCCGCACGCGAAGCAGGATTTCGTCATCTCGCTCGCCAAGCTGAACGACACCTTCCCGAAGCAGGCGCAATCGCTGGTGAAGGGCGTCAAGGGCGACGTCAACATCGCGAGCTTCGCCTTCCTGCCGGCGAAGATCTCGGCTTCGGTCGGCAAGGCGCTCACCTTCTTCAACAGCGACGACACGCCGCACCAGATCACCGTCGCGAATGGTCCACGCACCAACGTTTTCCTGCGTGGACAGAAAGCCTCGCTCACCTTCGACAAGCCCGGCGAGTACGCCTACATCTGCGGCCTGCATCCCTCGATGAAGGGCGTCATCGAGGTCAAATAGGGACAGTCCCTATTTAAATGGTGACAGTCACCATTTTTCAGCCCTTGCGGATGATGATGCGGGCGTAGCGCTGGTAGGTCCAGTACGCCCACGCCCAGTCGAGCATGACGACGATGCGGTTGCGGAAGTTGATGAGGAAGTAGATGTGCGCGACCAGCCACATCAGCCACGCCGGGTAGCCTGAGAGCTTCAGCTTCCCCATCTCGGCGACCGCGGCGTTGCGGCCGATCGTCGCGAGCTGGCCATAGTCGCGGTACGTGAACCCGAGGCTCGCCTGGCCGGTGAGCCGCCGCAGGATGTTCCTCGCGGCGTGGCGGCCCATCTGCTTCGCCGCCGGCGCGATGCCGGGCACGCCTTCGACCGCCGCGAGGTCGCCGACCACGAACACCTCCGGGTGGCCGGGGATCGAGAGATCAGGCTCGACCTTGACGCGCCCCGCGCGGTCGAGCGGCACGCCGAGCATGCGGCCGAGCGGCGAGCTCGTCACGCCTGCCGCCCAGAGGACCGTCTTCGCCTGCAGGCGCTCGGCGCCCAGCGTCACGCCGTCGGTGTCGACGGCGGTGACGCGCTTGCCGAGCCACACGGTGACGCCCAGGCGCTCGAGCTGCGCCAGCGCCTTTTCCGATAGATCGGGCGGGTAGGGCGGCAGCAC
>DASSPL010000257.1:0-10221 GCA_035699685.1 Burkholderiales bacterium
CGCGTTGAGATCCAGCTCGAGGCCGAGCGCCCGGGTCCATTGCGCGCTGCCGTCGGCGAGGAAGCGGATCTTGCCGAGCGCCTTCTGGTCGCGGCCCCAGTGGGCCATGACGAAGGCGTCGTTGGTGGCGACGCACCAGACTTCGCTCACGCCCTTTTTCCTGAGCTGGTCGATGTTCTGCGCATAGCCCGGCACGTGCTTGGCGGAGCAGGTCGGCGTGTAGGCGCCCGGCAGGCCGAAGATGGCGATCTTCTTGCCCTTCACCGCCTCGCCGACGTTGACCTCCTTGGGCGGCATCGCGCACTGCGTGCCGGAGTCGAATTCGGTGCTCTCCATGAGCTTGCCGTCGGGCAGCTTGTCGCCGACTTTGATGGCCATAGGGGATCTCCTGTAGGTCGCTTTGGGGGGGAGGGGGGATGATACCCGGAGCGGGAGTTGCTTATCCTGCGCCCATGGAAAAACCCGCGCGGCGTGTCCTGGAGGGCGAGGTCCTCGGTCCGGAAACCGAGGCGGAGCGGCACGTCCGCGAGCGGCTGAGGTTCCTCGCGTGGCTGCTGGACAGCTCGATCCCGATCCCCGGGACGCGCTTCACCGTGGGCCTGGACGCCATCATCGGCCTCGTGCCGGTGATCGGCGACCTGATCGGCGTGCTCGCCTCCAGCATCATCGTCGTCGAGGCCAACCGCCTCGGCGTGCCGCGCTCGATCCTCATGCGCATGTCGTTCAACGTCGCCGTCGAGGGCGTGGTCGGCCTGGTGCCGTTCCTCGGCGACCTGTTCGACGCGGGCTGGAAGGCGAACCAGCGCAACGTGCGGCTGCTCGAGCAGTGGATGGCCGAGCCGCGCCGCGTGCAGCGCTCGAGCTGGCTGCTGATCGCAGGGCTGGTGCTCGGCCTGATCGCCTTCGTGGTGCTGCTGGCAGCGCTGGCCTACGGGCTCGCGCGCTGGCTGTTCGGCCCGTGAAATTCAGTCGCAGGGCCCGCATCGTCGTGGCGAGCGTCGCAGCGACGGCGCTCGTCGTGGTGGTCGCCGCGAACCTCATGCTCGGCGACAAGGTGCTCGACCGCACCGTGCCGACGCTCTACACGGTCGACGACCCGCAGTTCCGCCGCAGCATCAACGTGCTCCTCGGCCCGCAGATCCTCGAGGGCAACCGCGTGCAGACGCTGGTCAACGGCGAGCGGTTCTTTCCGGCGATGCTCGAGGCAATCCGCGGGGCGAAGCGCACCATCACCTTCGAGACCTACATCTACTGGGGTGGAAAGACCGGCGAGGAGTTCACCGAGGCGCTCGTCGAGCGCGCCAAGGCGGGCGTCAAGGTGCACCTGCTGTTTGACGCCTTCGGCAGCGGCAAGATCGACGAGGCCGCGGTCGAGCGCATGAAAGGGGCCGGCGTCAAGGTGGAGCGCTACAACCCGGTGCGCATCCAGATGCTCGCGCGCCTGAACAATCGCACCCACCGCAAGATCCTGGTGGTCGACGGCCGCATCGGCTTCACCGGCGGCGCCGGCATAGCCGACGAATGGGCGGGCGATGCGCGCACCAAGGACGAATGGCGCGACACGCAGTTCCGGATCGAAGGGCCGGCGGTGGCGCAGATGCAGGCCGCGTTCATGGAGAACTGGATCGAGGTCACCGGCGAGGTGCTGCACGGCGGCGACTATTTCCCGGCGCTCCCGCCCGCCGGCAAGGAGCTCGCGCAGTTCTTCATCTCTTCGCCGGGCGGCGGCGGGGAGAGCATGCAGCTCCTTTACCTGATGTCGATCGCGGCGGCGGCGCGCTCGATCCACCTGTCGGCGGCGTACTTCGTGCCGGACGACAACGAGGTGCGCATGATCGTGGCGGCGGCGAAGCGCGGCGTGCGGGTGCAGCTCGTGGTGCCCGGTCACGAGACCGATTCGGCCATCGTGCGGCGCGCCTCGCGTTCCACCTGGGGAAAGCTCCTGGAGGCGGGCGTGGAAATCTACGAGTACCAGCCGACCTTCTTCCACTGCAAGGTGATGGTGGTCGACGGCCTGTGGACCTCGGTCGGCTCGACCAATTTCGACAACCGCTCGTTCAGCGTGAACGACGAGGCCAACCTCAACGTGTTCGACGCGGCGTTTGCGCGGGAGCAGGTGAAGGTGTTCGAGGCCGACCGGGCCCGCGCGCGGCGGATCACCCTCGAGGAATGGCAGAATCGGCCGTGGACCGAGAGGCTCTGGGAACACACGGTCGGACTGCTCAGCTCGCAGCTGTAGCGCGCGGCCTCGCGCTGCTGGTCGCGGTGGCCGGCCTCGTGCTGCTGGCGTTGTCGGGTCCCGGGGTGCGCTTCGAGCTCTTCGGTTATCGCACCGGCCTCATGCTCTTCCGCTGGAGCGGCTACGTCGGCCTCGCCGCCGTGGTGCTGGTCGTCATCGCCTTCCTGCTGGCGCGGCGGCGCGCGGGGTGGCTCGTTCTTCCGCTCCTTGCCGGCGCGCTCGCCTGGTCGGTGCCGTTCCAGCTGCAGCGGCAGGCCACCGGGGCGCCGCCCATCAACGACATCACCACCGATACGGCGAATCCGCCGGCCTACATGACCGCCAAGGTCGGCTACCCCGGCGAGCAGTTCGCCCGGCAGCAGCGCGCGGCCTATCCCGACATCCAACCCATCCCGGTTGCGCTTTCCCCGCGGGAAGCTTTCGACAGGGCACTGCGCGCGGCCGAGTCCATGGGGTGGGAGGTCGTGGGAAGCGACGCGAAGGCGGGAACGCTCGAAGCGGTCGATACCACCCGATGGTTCGGGTTCAAGGACGACATCGCCATCCGCGTGCGCGCGGAAGGGGCGGGTAGCCGCATCGACATCCGCTCGAAATCGCGCGTCGGGCGCGGCGATCTGGGGACTAATGCACGGCGCATCCGCGCCTACGCGGAGCGATTAAAGTGAAATCGGCGTAACCTTGCGGGCGTTGCCAACACCCGGAATGGGGATGCCATGAAAAAAATTGCACTGATCGCTGCCCTCGCAGTGGCGGCGCAGGCTTGGGCCCAGGCGGACAAACCGGCGGCGGCGCCCGCCAAGGAGCCGGCCAAGCCGGCGCCTCAGGAGGCTGCCAAGGCGGACAGGCCGGCAGCGAAGAAAGGCTCCGCGGCAAAGCGGCAGGAAGACGCCCGCCATTGCCTCGAGAAGGCGACCAACACCGAAATCATCAAGTGCGCAGAAGCGTATCTCTAGACGCCGGGCGCGGCACCCCGTCCGGGTTGGCGCCGGTCAGGTCCATCGGTACGTAGAAGTCGACTCCGCCGCGGCGCACCAGCAGGCCGAGGCCGCCGTCGGCGCGCTCGGCCACGAAGCGCGTGAAGTCCTCGATGGTGCGCAGCCGCTGCTGGTTCACGCCGTAGACCACATCGCCGATCCGCAGGCCGGCCTTCTCGGCCAGGCTGCCGGCCCTTACCACCGTGAGGCCGTAGGACAGGCCCATCGCCCGCAGCGATGACGCCGGCACTTCGCGCAGACTGAGGCCCAGCTCGCGCGGGCTCTCGATGGTGACCTGGCGTAGCTGAGACGGCGGCGCGTCGCACGCGCTTGCCGTGACCGCTAGGAGGAGGATTGACAGAAGGCGGACCATGCCCGGGATACAGCAATAAAGGAACCCGCCTCGGGACCCCGCCTTGCATCCGCCTGCGTCACCCAACGCAAGGAGATCTCCCGATGGCTACCGTAGCTAGTCCCTATCACGAGCGCCGCTCGAGCGAGCGGCGACGCATCGCCTACCCGGGCCTCCTCGCCGGCGACGGCATGAAGGTGTCGTGGGGCGGCATCTTCGGCGGCGTGCTGGTCGCCGTCGGCCTGCTCATTCTCCTCACCACGCTCGGCATCGCGGTCGGCATCGCCGCCGTGGACAACGCCGATGCCGCGAAGCTCGGCACCGGGGCGGGCATCTGGGCGGGCGTGTCGCTGCTGCTCGCGCTCTTCGTCGGCGGCATGGTCGCCACCCGCATCGGCGCCACGGTCGATTCGACCACCGCGTTCTTCTCGGGCTTCCTGGTTTGGATCGTGGCGGTCGTGCTGATGGCCTACATCACCGCCAGCGGGCTCAGCCGGCTGACCGGCGGTGCTTTCGAGATGTTTGCCTCGTCGGCGCCCGCGGTCGTTCAGGAATTGCCGCAAAAAGGGCCGGAGCTGCAGCAGAAGGCGCAGGAGGTCAAGCCGCAGGCGAGCGCCGCGGCGTGGACGACCTTCGGCGCCCTGGTGGTGTCCCTGCTTGCGGCGGTCATCGGCGCGGCCGCCGGCCGGCGCCGGCGTCAGCCGATCTCGACCGGCACGTAGAGCGCCACATCCGCGCGGCGCACGAAGAGGGCGACCATGTCGCCTTTCTTGTGCGCGCCGACGAGCTTCTCGAACTCCTGGGCGCTCGCGAAGCGCCGCTGGTTCACGCCGACGATCACATCACCCGGCATTAGCGTGCTGCCGGCGCCGGGCCGCGAGGCCACTTCCACGACCAGCAAGCCGTACTCGACGCCGAGGGTCTTGCGCTCGGCGGCGGTGAGCTCGCGCACCGCCAAGCCGAGGCGCGCGTCTTCCCGCTTCGGCGGCGTCGACTGCGGCGCGGCGGCCTTCGGCTCGGGCGCGATCTCGCCGACGCGCAGCGAAACGGTCTCGCGCTTGCCTTCGCGCCACACCGCCATGTGGGCGAGGCTGCCCGGGACGCTGGCGGCGACCCGCCGCGGCAGCTCGTTCGGGTCGTCGATCTCCTCGCCGTTCCACTCGAGCACCACGTCGCCCTGGCGCACGCCGGCCTGGTCGGCCGGCGCGCCCTTCTCGACGTGCGTGATGATGGCGCCGGTCGCGCGCGCGAGGCTGAACGAGCGCGCCAGCTCCTTCGTCACGGGCTGCACGGCGATGCCGATCCGGCCGCGTGTGACCTTGCCCTGGCTCTGCAGCTGGCGCGACACGTCGAGCGCCACCTCGATCGGGATGGCGAACGACACGCCCATGTAGCCGCCGGTGCCGCTGTAGATCATCGAGTTCACGCCGACCACCTCGCCCGCCAGGTTGAGGAGCGGCCCGCCCGAGTTGCCAGGGTTGACGGCGACGTCGGTCTGGATGAAGGGCACGTACATCTCGTCGGGCAGCGAGCGCCCCTTGGCGCTGACGATCCCCGCGGTGATGGTGTTGGCGAAGCCGAACGGCGAGCCGATCGCCGCCACCCAGTCGCCGGGCTCGAGCTTCGCCGAGGCGCCGAGCTTCGCCACCGGCAGCCCCTGGGCCTCCACCTTCAGCAGGGCGACGTCGCTGCGCTTGTCGACACCGATCACCCTGGCCTTGAACTCGCGCTTGGAATCCGCCAGGCGCACGTTGACGTCGTCGAACTCGGCCACCACGTGGGCGTTGGTCAGGATGTAGCCGTCCTCGCTGATGATGAATCCCGAGCCGAGGCCGCGCGCCGGCGGCGTGCGTTCCGGCGCATCGGGCATAAACCGCCGCAGGAACTCCTGCATCGGGTCCTGCGGGGCGCTCGCGCCCGCCGCCGCGCTCTGCACCTTGCGGGTGGAGACTACGTTCACCACCGATGGACCGGCGCTCTTCATCAGCGCCTTGAAATCGGGCTGGCCATGGGCCTCGAACCCCGCGAGCCAGAGGAACAGGATGAATGGGAAGATCTTCAAAGACGGCAGGGGTGCTTGGCGACGACGCGGTTCAGGCGCTTGGAGACCGGCTCGTCGTCGGCCCAGGTGTGCAGCAGGGCGTCGATGACGTCGTGGCGCGGCGAGGCGGCCACCACGCTCTCGTTGAGCTGCAGCGTCACGCCCGGCCCGGGCGCGTAGGCGATGGTGACGCGGTCGCCGACCTGCAGCTCGCGCCACGCGCTGCGGATGGAGCTGAAGCTCGCGCTGTCGAGCTGGCTCTCGAGCGTCTGGCGCCACTTCTTCGGCATCTCCTTCGGCAGGAAGGTCTTGCTGAGGATCTGCACCTGGAGCGCCTTCGGCTGCTGCGGGTCCGGCAGCGCGGAGACGGCCGACGCGCGCGGCGGCAGGTAGAGGGCGGCAACGTAATGGTGGATCCACAGCGTGTCGCGTGTCGCGCAGCTGGCCGCGGTCAGCGACTGGTTGCCGACGCGCAGCGCCCCGGGGACCTGGATGGCGGTCGCCGGCAGGAACACGAGCGCGCCGACCGCGAGCACAGCCACGGGAAGAGCCCACTTCATGCACCGGACGCTGCAAATTACGCACCCATGGCCGTGCTCCTGTCAGCGGTGGCAAAAACCGCGCGACAGGTATGAAACGTGCCTCCTATGGGGCGTGAAATCCTGGCCCCCCGCCCTGTTGTGTTGCCTTGCGGCATGCGCGACGACGTCGGCGCCCGACGTCGAGCTCGCCGCCGCCCGCACGGCCATCGTCCAGGCCGAGCCGGTGGCCTGGCGCCACGCGCAGGCCGAGCTGCGCCTCGCGCAGGAGAAGCTCGCGCGCGCCGAGCAGGCAGCGGCCCAGAACCGGTTCGAAGATGCGCGCCGCCTCGCCGAGCAGGCGGAAGTCGATGCGCGCTACGCAGGCGCCCTGGCCGAAGCCGAGCGCTCGAGAAGCCGATGAGGGCCTGCGCACTGCTCGTGGTGGTACTGGCGGGCTGCGCGGCGCTGCCCGATCAACGGCTCGAGCAGGCGCGCGCGTCGTATCTCGCGGCGCAGGCGGATCCCGAAGTACGCGAACATGCGCCGGCCGAGCTCGACCTCGCGCGGCGCGCGCTCAAGGATGCAGAGACTGCCTCCGACCGGACGCATGCGGGCTACCTCGCCGAGCAGCGCGCTCGCATAGCGCGCGAGCTGGCGACGGCGCGCTCCAACGACGCGAGGGCCGAGAAGGACCGCGTGTTCGCCCTGGAGGAGCGCCTGAAGCAGGTCGAAACCGAGCGCGACCAGGCGCTCGCCCGGGCCAAGGCCTCCGACGAGGGACGCGACCACAGCGACAAGCTCGCCGCCGAGGTGCGCCGGCTGCAGGCGCAGGTGGCCGAGCTGCAGGCGGCGGAGACCGAGCGCGGCTGGATCCTCACGCTGGGCGGCGACCTGCTGTTCGACCCCGGCAATGCCGCCATCAAGCCCGGCGGGCGCCGCGCGCTATCGACCCTCGCGCGCCTGATGCGCGAGCATCCCGAGCGCAAGATCGTGGTCGAGGGCTTCACCGACGATCGCGGCTCGGCGGCAGCCAACCAGCGGCTCTCCGAGCGCAGGGCGCAGGCCGTGCGCGACATGCTGGTGAAGGACGGCATCGACGCGCAGCGCATCGACGCGCGCGGGCTTGGCGCTTCCTACCCGGTGGCGAGCAACGGCGATGCGGGCGGCCGGCAGCTCAACCGGCGCGTCGAGATTCTCATAGGCGAAACCGAGGGCCGGGCCGCCACGGGCGGGGGCGCGAAAGCCCCTGACGCTCGCCGCTGAGCGCAGCGATGCCCATCAAGAGCGCGTTGGTCTACGCGGGCATAGCCGTGCTCGCGGTGGTGACCCTCATCGTCGCCTGGTACGCGCTCGACGTGCTGCTGCTCGGCTTCATCGGCGTGCTGGTCGCCATCCTGCTGCGCGCGCCGGCCGACGCGCTTGCCGCGCGCACTCCCCTTTCGCCGAACCTCTCGCTCGCCATCGTCTGCGTGATCGTGTTCGCGGGGCTCGGCGCGCTGCTCTGGCTCTTCGGCCGCACCATCGCCGCGCAGTCGCTCGAGCTCTTCGATCGGCTGCCGCAGATCATCGAGACGGCGAAGGAAGGCCTGCGCTCCACCGACGCCGGCGAGCGCGCGGTGCGGCTCGCGGAGGAGAGCGGCGCGCTCGAGTCGAGCCAGGGCCACTTCCTCGGCCGAGGGCTCGGCATGATCGGCGCGACGTTCGGCGCGCTCGCCCACATGGTGATCATCATCTTCTTCGGCGTGTTCCTCGCCGCGCAGCCGAAGATCTACATCCGCGGCATCCTGCATCTGGTGCCGAAGCCGCAGCGGCCGCGGGCGCGCGAGCTGCTCGGCGAGATGGGCAGCGTGCTGCGGCGCTGGCTGGTCGGCCAGTCGCTGCTGGCCGCGGTAGTCGCGACCATCACCGGCGTGGGCCTCATGCTGATCGGCGCGCCGTTCGCGCTGCCGCTCGCCATCCTCGCCGGCCTGATGGAGTTCGTGCCTTATATCGGGCCGTTCGTCTCGGCGGTGCCGGCGATCGTCATCGGCTTCGGCGAGGGGGCGCAGGTGGCGCTGTGGATCGCGCTGCTCTACCTCGCCGTGCAGGTGCTCGAGAGCTACATCCTCGCGCCGCTGATCCAGCATCGCGCGGTCGAGCTCGCGCCGGCGCTGGTGCTCTTCGCGCAGGTGCTGATGGGCGTGCTCGCCGGCCCGCTCGGCGTGGTGGTGGCCACGCCGCTCGCGGCGGTGACGCTGGTGGCGGTGAAGATGCTCTACGTGGAGGACGGGCTCGGCGACGAGGCGGTCTGAAGCGCGGCGCGGCGGCCGCGCTCCACGTCGATGCCGCCGAGCAGGATCAACCCAACGACGAAGTAGATGCCGGTGGCGAAGATGCCGAGCCGGTGGTTGCCGGCGAAGATCCAGGTCACCAGCCCGTAGGTGAGCGGACCGAAGATGGACGCGGCCTTCACCGCCAGCCCCCATAGGCCGAAGAACTCCGCCAGCCGCGCCGGCGGCGCGAGGTAGCCGACCACCGCGCGCCCGGCCGCCTGGGAGGAGCCCATGCAGAGGCCGGCGAGATTGGCCGCCACCCAGAACATCGGGGCGCCTTCGGCGAAGCCGGCGAGCAGCACCATCACGATCCAGCCGGCCAGCGTGACCGCGAGCGCGCGCACGTGGCCGATCGCGTCCTGCAGGTAGCCGAAGCCGAAGGCGCCGATCGCCGCGGTCACGTTCACCACCAGGATGAGCGTGATGGTCTGCGGCATGGTGAACTTCATCGCCTGCTCGGCGTAGATGGCGGCGAGCGCCACCACCGCGGTGATTCCCGCCTGGTAGAAGAGGATGCACGCGAGGAAGCGCCGCAGGTCGCGGTAGTCCTTCGAGTGCCTCAAGGTCTCGCGCAGCCGTGCCCAGGGCGATTGCACCGACCGCTGCGGTGTCGCGCGCTCGCGCAGGAAGAGGAACGTGGGCGTCGCCGCCACGGCGAAGAACAGCGCGGTGATCAGCATGGTCACCGGAACCGACTGCGTCGCCGGCCAATCGAATTGGGTGACCACATACAGGCAGATCCCGAGCGCCACCAGCCCGCCGAGGTAGCCGAAGCTCCAGCCCCAGCCCGACACGCGGCCCATCGCCTGCGAGTCGGCGAGCTCGGGCAGGAACGCGGCGATCAGGTTCTCGCCCGCGCCGAAGAAATAGTTGGACAGCGCGACAAGCACGAGGGCCAGGGCGACCGCGCCGGGTCCGACGCAGTAGAGCGCGGCGGTGAACACGACGCAGCCGACCGTGGTCAGGAGGAGCAGGCGCTTCTTGGCGGCATGGGCGTCGGCCCAGGCGCCGAGCAGCGGGCCGGTGAGCAGTATTGCCGCATAGGAAACCGAAAGCGCTGCGGTCCAGGCGAAGGTGGCCCACGGCGCATTGCCGGCCACCGCGCCGACGAAGTAGGCGCCGAACACCGCGGTGATGACCACCGTCGTGTAGGCCGAGTTCGCGAAGTCGTACATGCTCCACGCCCAGACTTCACGGATGCCGACTTCGGCATTGAGGGCGCGGCGCACGCGCGGAGGGTATCAGGTATAGTCTTTCGCCGATGCAACAAGCAGTTAAGACCCGCGCGGGCGAAGCGAGGCTGACTCTCGCCGAGGTCCTCGACTGGATGGTCGAGGACGGCCTTGCCGCGCGCGATGCGGCAGAGGCGCTGAAAAAGGAGCGCCGCTACTACCGGGGCAGCCTGCACCCGCTCGTGGTCGTCGCCGACCAGAAGTGGAAGCACGCCGAGCCGCCGCACAGGCTCCTTTCCCTCGAGCTCCTCACCGAGTGGCTCGCGAAGCGCTTCGGGCTCGACTACCTGCACATCGATCCGCTGAAGATCGACTTCTCCGCGGTCACCGAGGTGATGTCCTCGGCATATGCCACGCGCTTTCGCATCCTTCCGGTCGCCGTGAGCGCGAAGGAGGCGACGGTCGCCACCGCCGAGCCCGGCCTGCGCGAGTGGGAGCCCGAGCTCGCGCGCATGATCAAGCGCGACATCCGACGCGTGATCGCCAACCCGCTCGACATCGAGCGCTACCAGGTCGAGTTCTACAACCTCGCCAAGTCGATCAAGGGCGC
>DASSPL010000258.1:0-4564 GCA_035699685.1 Burkholderiales bacterium
GATGCTGCTCGCCGTGCAGCGCTTCGCGAGCGCGGGGGACAGCAGGGCGAGATCGATGCGCAAGCCCCAGCCGCGCTCGAAAGCCTTCAGCCGGTAGTCCCACCAGGTGAACTGCTTCTCCGGCTGCTCGAACAGCCGGAAGGCGTCGGCGAAGCCGACCTCCATCACCGTCCTCAGCGCCGCGCGCTCGGGCTCGGAAACGTGGATCTTGCCTTCCCAGCGCTTCGGGTTGTGCACGTCGCGATCCTCGGGCGCTACGTTCATATCGCCCAGCAGCGCCAGTTCTTTTCGCCGGGGCAATTCCGCTCGCATCCAGCGCGCCAGCGCCTCGTACCAGCGCATCTTGTACGCGTATTTATCGGTCCCGGGCGCCTCGCCGTTGGGTGCGTACAGGCAGACGACGCGGATGCCGTCGACGGTGCCGGCGATGCAGCGCTTCGGGTCGTCCGCGAAGTCCGGGATGCCGTGCGCGACATCGGCAATCTCCGTCTTTGCAAGGATGGCAACGCCGTTGTAGGCGCGCTGCCCGCAATAGACGGCGTGATAGCCCGCGTCGCGCAGCTCCGCGACGGGGAAGTTCACGTCCTCGGTTTTCGTCTCCTGCAGGCACGCCACATCAGGCCTGGCCTCCGCCAGCCAGTCGAGGAGATGCGGCAGCCGGACGCGCAGCGAATTGACGTTCCAGCTGGCCAATCGCAAAGTGGGCTCAAACCGTCATGCCGTTATGGCGCAGCAGCGCGTCCACCGTCGGCGGGCGGCCGCGGAAGGCGCGGAACGACTCCGCGGCCGGACGCGAGCCGCCGACGGAAAGGATCTCGTCGCGGAAGCGCTGGCCCACCTTGGCGTCCAGCACGCCGTTCTCTTCGAAGAAGGCATACGCGTCGGCTGACAGCACCTCGGCCCACTTGTAGCTGTAGTAGCCCGCGGCGTAACCGCCGGCGAAGATGTGCGAGAAGCTGTTCGGGAAGCGGTTGTAGGCCGGGGGCCGCAGCACCGAGACCTTCTCCCGCACTTCCTGCAGCAGCTGCAGCGCCGTGCGGCCGGACAGGTCCTCCGAATGCAGCCGCATGTCGAACACCGCGAACTCGATCTGGCGCAGCATGCCGAGTCCGCTCTGGAAGTTCTTCGCGGCGATCATCTTGTCGAAGAGCTCGCGCGGCAGGGAAGCGCCGGTGGCCACGTGGCGCGTCATGTGGCGCAGCACGTCCCACTCCCAGCAGAAGTTCTCCATGAATTGGCTCGGCAGCTCCACCGCGTCCCATTCGACGCCGTTGATGCCGGAGACGCCGAGGTCCTCGACCTGGGTGAGCAGGTGGTGCAGCCCGTGGCCGAACTCGTGAAACAGGGTCAGCACTTCGTCGTGCGTGAACAGTGCCGGACGGCCTCCGACCGGGCGGGAGAAATTGCAGGTCAGGTACGCCACCGGCGTCTGCACCCCGCTCGCCTTGCGCCGGCGCGTGATCGCGTCGTCCATCCACGCGCCGCCGCGCTTGGTGTCGCGGGCATAGAGGTCCATGTAGAACTGGCCGATGAGCGAGCCGGCCGAATCGCGGATCTCGAAGAAGCGCACGTCCTCGTGCCAGGTCTTCGCCTCGGCCCGCGCGATGCGGATGCCGTACAGCGTCTCGGCGACGCGGAAGAGGCCCTGCACCGCCACTTCCTCGGGAAAGTACTGCTTCACTTCCTGGTCGGAGAACGCGTAGCGCTTCACCCGCAGCTTCTCGGATGCATAGGCCACGTCCCATGACTCGAGCTTTTCCAGGCCGAGCTCGCTGCGCGCGAACTCGCGCAGCTCGGAGACGTCCTGCTCGGCGAAGGGGCGCGCGCGGCGGGCCAGGTCCTCGAGGAAGGACAGCACCTGCGCCGGCGACTCGGCCATCTTCGGCACCAGCGAGACTTCGGCATAGGTCTTGTAGCCAAGCAGGACGGCCAGCTCCCTGCGCAGCTCGATGATGCGCGCGATGAGCGCGGTGTTGTCCCACTCGGGCTTGCCGAACTCGGAGGCGCGCGTCACCGACTCGCGGTAAAGCGTCTGGCGCAGCTCGCGATCGTCCGCGTACTGCAGCACCGGCAGGTACGAGGGCGCGTGCAGGGTGAATTTCCAGCCCTGCTTGCCGTCCTTTTCCGCCGCTTCACGCGCGGCGTCCAGGACATCCTGCGGAATGCCGGCTATCCGCTTCTCGTCGACGACGATGGAATAGGCCTTGGTGGCGTCGAGCAGGTTCTCGGAAAAGCGCGCGGAGGTCTTCGCCAGCTCCTCCTGGATCGCGGCGTAGCGCGCCTTTTTGTCCGCCGGGAGCTCGGCGCCGCCGAGGCGGAAGTCGCGCAACGCGTTTTCCACGATCCGCTTGCGGGCCGGCGATAGCGCCGCAAAGGCGGGTGATGCGGCGAGCTGCTTGTACTTTTCGAACAGCGCCTGGTTCTGCCCGAGCTCGGTCCAGTACTGGGTGATCTTCGGCAGGTTGGCGTTGTAGGCGTCGCGCAGCTCGGGGCTGTCGAGCACGGCGTGCAGGTGCGCCACCTGGCCCCAGGCGCGGCCGATGCGCTCGTTGGAGTCCTCGAGGGGCGCGACGAAAGCGTCCCAGGTCGGGGTCGCGGCGGTGACGCGCTGGATGGTGGCGCGGCCTTCGGCGAGCAGCTCGTCGAGGGCGGGGGCGACATGCTCGGGCTTCAGCGCGTCGAAGTGCGGCAATGCGGAGAAATCAAGTAATGGGTTCAAATTCAAAGGGGCAGGGTTCATTTAGTCGCGCTCGCGGCGCGCAGGCAGTTTTCGAGGAGCATGGCGATGGTCATGGGCCCGACGCCGCCGGGCACCGGGGTAATCCACCCGGCGACCTCGGCGGCCGAGGCGAAATCGACGTCGCCGCAAAGCGAGCCGTCGGACAGGCGGTTCACGCCGACATCGATCACGCAGGCCCCGGGTTTGACCATCGCTCCCTTGACGAGTTTCGGCCGCCCGACCGCCGCGACCAGGATATCGGCGCTGCGAGCAATATCCTGCAGGTCGCGGGTCTTCGAATGGCAGATGGTGACGGTGGCGTCCTTTTGCAACAGCAGAAGCGACAGCGGCTTGCCGACGATATTGGAGCGGCCGATGACGACGGCGTGCGCGCCGGCGACCGGCACGCCGGCATGCTCGATCAGCCGCATGACGCCCGCTGGCGTGCAAGGCAGCAGGCGCGGGTTGCCTTCGAGCAGCGCGCCGAGATTGAGGGCGTGAAACGCGTCGACGTCCTTCGCCGCCGAGACCGCGCTCTGCACGCGGTGCACGTCGAGCTGCTTCGGCAGCGGCAGCTGCACGAGGATGCCGTGCACGTCCTCGTCGTCGTTCAGCGCGAGGATGCGGTCGATGAGCGCTTCTTCGCTCACGGCAGCCGGCAGCTCGTAGAGCTGCGAGCGCACGCCGGTTTCCTCGCAGGCACGCACCTTGTTTCGCACATAGACGCGCGAAGCGGGGTCTTCGCCGGCGAGGATCACGGCCAGGCCGGGCCTTATGCCGCGCTGCGCAAGCGCGTCGACCTCCTGCTTGACCGCGGCGCGCACCTTAGCCGCGAGCGATTTTCCGTCGAGAATGCGCGCGGCCATGGGGGCGCGCAGTCTAGCATTGCACGGGTTTTCTGGTTAAGCTTGCCGCGCCCCCCGCAGCACAAAATCGGACCCTATTCATGTCTGCCGTCCCACAGTTTCCTGCCGCAAACGATCCCGACGCATTGGAGACGCAGGAGTGGCTCGATGCCCTCGAGGCCGTGCTCGAGCGCGAGGGGCCCGAGCGCGCGCACTACCTGCTCGAGCGGCTGATCGACAAGGCGCGCCGCTCCGGCACGCATATTCCATTCTCCGCCAACACCGCGTACATCAACACCATTCCTCCGCATATGGAGGAGCGCTCGCCGGGCAACGTCGCCCTCGAGGAGCGCATCCGCTCCATCTGCCGCTGGAACGCCATGGTGATGGTGGCGAAGGCCAACAAGAACGACGACGAGCTCGGCGGCCACATCGCCAGCTTCGCTTCGGTCGGCACGCTGTTCGGCACCGGGCAGCAGCACTTCTGGCGCGCGCCGCACGACGGCCATGGCGGCGATCTCATCTACTTCCAGGGGCACTCGTCGCCCGGCGTCTATGCGCGCTCGCTGATGGAAGGCAGGCTGTCGCAGGAGAAGCTGCTCAACTTCCGTCGCGAGGTCGACGGCAAGGGCGTCTCGTCCTATCCGCACCCGTGGCTGATGCCGGACTACTGGCAGTTCCCGACGGTGTCGATGGGCCTCGGGCCGATCCAGGCCATCTACATGGCGAGGTACCTGAAGTACCTCGACGCGCGCGGCCTCGCGCAGACCGCCAACCGCAAGGTGTGGGTGTTCTGCGGCGACGGCGAGATGGACGAGCCCGAGTCGCTCGGCGCCATCGGCCTCGCGGCGCGCGAGAAGCTCGACAACCTGGTGTTCATCGTCAACTGCAACCTGCAGCGGCTCGACGGCCCGGTGCGCGGCAACGGCAAGATCATCCAGGAGCTGGAGGGCGACTTCCGCGGCGCCGGCTGGAACGTCATCAAGGTGATCTGGGGCTC
>DASSPL010000259.1:0-3054 GCA_035699685.1 Burkholderiales bacterium
GGCCGGATAGCCATAGCCCATCGAGCCGTTCGTCGGCCCGAGCTGGGTGCGGAACCCCTTGTAGCGGAAGTGGCGGTGCAGCCAGCCGGCGAAGTTGCCCGCGCCGCCGGCGACGATGGTGTCCTCGGGCAGGCGGTCGGAAAGCCACTTGATGACCTCGCCGTACTGCAGCTCCCCCGGCATCGGCCGCGGCGTCGTCCACTCGACGAAATTCGCTCGGACCGCCTGCGTGTCGGCTTTCCAGGCTGGTTTCGCGAAAGACAGCTTTTCCACGGCTTCAACAAACTGCGGGTAGCCCGAGTTGATCGCGAGCGCCGGCCGGTACACGCGGCCGAGCTCCTCGGCGCCGGCGTGCACGTGCACGAGGGTCTGCTTCGGTACCGGCGAGTCGAGCAGGCTGTAGCCGCTGGTCGTCATCTCGCCGAGCCGCGCGCCGATGACGAGCAGCACGTCCGCGTTCTTCACTCGCTCGGCAAGCTTCGGGTTGATGCCAATCCCCACGTCGCCGGCGTAGTTTGCGCTGCGATTGTCGAACAGGTCCTGGCAGCGGAACGAGGTGCCGACCGGCAATCCATTCACCTCGACCCAGCGCTGCAGCCGGGTGCACGCGTCGCGATCCCATCCACCGCCGCCGATGAGGATGAACGGCCGTTGCGCGCCGTCGAGGAGCTTCTTCAGGCCCTGCACGTCGGACGGCGAAGGCGCGGGCCGCACCTTGTGGAATCTCGGGGCGTCGGCGACGGCAGCCTCGGCGAACAGCGCGTCCTCCGGTAGCGCGAGCACCACCGGACCCGGGCGTCCGGCGCACGCGGTATGGAAGGCGTGGCTGACATATTCAGGGATGCGCTCGACCCGGTCGATCTGCGCCACCCACTTCGCCATCTGGCCGTACATGCGCCGGTAGTCCATCTCCTGGAACGCCTCGCGCTCGGCGAACTCGTTCGGCACCTGGCCGATGAACACCACCATCGGCGTGGAGTCCTGGAAGCCGGTGTGCACGCCGATCGCGCCGTTCGTCGCGCCGGGGCCGCGAGTGACGAACAGGATGCCGGGCTCGCCGGTCAGCTTGCCGTAGGCCTCGGCCATGTACGAGGCGCCGCCTTCCTGCCGGCAGACGATGAAGCGGATCTGCTCGCGCAGGTCGTGCAGTCCGTCGAGCACCGGCAGATAGCTCTCGCCGGGGACGCCGAACGCCATCTTCACGCCTTGCGCGGCAAGCGCGTCGGCCAGGATGCGGCCGCCGTGGCGGGTCTTGAGATCGGATTTCATGCCGGAACCCTTGCAAAGGCGCTGCGCAGCGCCGCGCAGCAATCGGCGAGCGCCGCGTTGGCGGTGTCGACAACGCCGCCGAAGAGGAGGAAGCCGTGGATCATGTCGGGATACTCTCGATAGGCCGCGTTCAGCCGCTCGGCGTAGGCGCGACCTTCGTCGAGCAGCGGATCGTAGCCCGCGGTGATCACCAGCGCCGGCGGCAGCCCGGCGTGGCTCTTCGCGAGCAGCGGGGAGGCGCGCCAGTCGGTCCAGTCCCTTTCACTCTTCAAATAATTGCCGCGGAAATAGCGGATCGCATCGCCCGTCAGCAGGTAACCCTCGCCATTGCGCTCGTGCGACGGCGTCGCGCAGCGCTGATCCGTGGCCGGGTAGATGAGCAGCTGGAAGTCGATCTTCGGCGCGCCGGCGTCGCGGGCCATGAGGGCGATGACCGCGGCGAGGTTGCCGCCGGCGCTGTCGCCACCGACTGCGAGGCCGCGGGTCTTCAGCTGCTGCGCGTTTTCCGCGACATAGCGCGTCGCCGCCCAGCAGTCCTCGACTGCGGCGGGGAACGGATATTCGGGCGCGAGGCGGTAATCCACCGAGAACACCGCGCAGCGCGCGCCGAGCGCGAGCTGGCGGCAAAGCACGTCGTGCGTGTCGAGATCGCCGATCGTCCAGCCGCCGCCGTGGAAATACACCAGCGCCGGAAGGATTTCGTCGCGCGCGGGGCGATAGGCGCGAATGGCAAAGTTGTCGAAGGCGAGGAGCCGCACGTCGGCGAGCTCCGGCGCCTTCGGCGCCAGCGCCGCGCGCGTGTCGCGGTAGATGCGCCGCGCGACGAACGGCGAGACGGTGTGGTAGGGCGGCAGCGGCGAGCGGGCGACCCGCTCGAGGAGCTGCTGGACCTGCGGGTGCAAGCTCACTTTACTGCTGCGAGCATCTTCTTCAGGCGTTCGACGAAGAACGGCGCGCACTTCATGATGCGCGTCTCCTGCCGCTCCATCAGCGGGCGGATCTTGGCGACGTACGACTGCCAGTCCGGATCGGCCGACATCGCGGCGCGGCACTTGTCGCGCTGGTCGAGGCTGTCATAGGCCCACATGTGCACGATCATGTTGAGCGTGCCGACCTCGGTGACGTAGTAGCCGACCATGTGCGGCAGGTGCTTCAGCTGCACCTTCATGCCGTGCTCGGTGTAGTGCTTGAGATATTCCGGCGCGGTGCCGGCCCTGAGGGTATACATGCGCTCTTCGACGTACATGAGCCGTATAGTATTCGACCGTGGAAGACATCAATACGCTGCGCCGTATCCTGCGCGAGTCGAAAACGATCGCGGTAGTGGGCCTTTCCGCGGACTGGTTCCGGCCAAGCTACTTCGCCGCGAAGTACATGCAGGAGCACGGCTACCGCATCATCCCGGTGAACCCCAAGTACCCCGAGATCCTCGGGGAGAAGTGCTATCGATCCCTGAGGGACATCCCGGAGAGGGTCGACATCGTCGACGTGTTCCGCAAGGCCCAGGACGTGCCGCCGATCGCCGAGGACGCCATCGCCATCGGCGCCAAGGTCCTGTGGCAGCAGCTGGGGGTCAGGAACGAGGCCGCGGCCGACCGGGCCCGGGCGGCCGGGCTGGAAGCGGTCATGGACCGGTGCGTCAAAATCGAGCACGGGCGGCTTTTCGGAGGACTTAACTGGATTGGTGTAAATACGCACATCATCTCTGCCAAAAGGCCCCGCTGGCTGGCGTATTAGCCCTCAGGGACCGGACGGGAGGAGTATTCTTTCCGTCCATGGGGAGGG
>DASSPL010000260.1:0-3989 GCA_035699685.1 Burkholderiales bacterium
GCCGACGTCCACTATCAAGGCGCCCTTTGGCGGCGAATAGGTTTGAATGACCTTGTCTGCGAACTGGGCAAAGTGCTCTGGCATGCCCTTGGCCTGTCCGGAAAAATAGGTATAGGTTTCCCACAGGCTCTTCGAGTCCACGACGTCGAGTTGGTGCACGTGACCACAGTCCGCGCACATGTAAACATCAACCGGAAAGCGGGGAACTTGCTGCGCCTCTTGCGGGGACGTAGCGTAGCTTTCGGATAGCGGGATAGGCTGCAACTTTACGACCAGCTCGACCTTGGCGCTGTCGCAGAGCCGGCATGTCTGGCGGTGCATCGCCTGGTGCAAAGTCATCGATCTGGCCTCGCTGAGATTAGCCCGATAAGACGGGAATGGGCAGACCACGGACCTTTGATGGTTGCAAGGCCGCGTGAGATACAACCACCACGGTCATAAGTTCCTAGCACGTTCAAGCACCACGTCGCTCACAGTGTCGGCGAGCGGCTGCGGCGCGAGGCCGGTGAGCGCGCTCGTGCGCTTCATGCCGATGCCGCTGTAGCGCGGCTTGAAGAGGATCTGCACGCCCTTCTCCGTCGCCGTGGTGGGCGCGATGAGGCGGCTGTCGACGCCCGTCTGCCTGGCGAGCTCCCGGGCGAGGTCGACGTAGCTGACGTTGTCCGCGCCCGAGAGATGCAGGTTTCCCGCAATGCGCTTCTCGCCGATGGTGGCGAGCGACTCGCCGACGAAGCGCACCGACATGGGCGCGAAGATCAGGTCGGCAAAGGGCTGCACCGCCTGGCCTTTCGCCCAGGCGTCGAACCACGCGGGAAGCGGCGAAGTGTCGCGGCCGAGGATCTTGGTCAGGCGCACGATGTTCAGCCGGGCTTGCGCGCCGAGGCGCCGTGCCGCGGCGTTGATCGCCTTCTCGCCCTCCTCCTTGTGCCTTGCGTAGGCGATCCCGGGCGCGTGCGGGTCGTCCTCGTTCGGCCAGGGCCGCTCGCCGCCGAACACCGAATTGGTGGAGATGAAGGTGACGAACACGCCGCGCTCGAGCAGCGTGGCGGCCAGGCGCGGGATCGACTCCACGTTGGTTCGCCAGGCCGCCGGGTCGTTCTCGCAGCGCTCGTAGTTGGTGGCCGCGGCGACCAGGAAGGCGTAGTCCACGCCCGGGGGCAGCGGCGGCACCGGCTCGACGTCGTAGTCGAGGAAGATCCTTTTGCCGCCGACGTTGCGCCGCGCGCTGGCCCACGTGGCGTGGCCGCGGCCCTCCAGCGCGCGCACCAGCCCGCCGCCGACCAGGCTGTCGGCGCCGACGACCAGGTAGCCGCTCAAGCGTGCCTCCGGAAGGCGCCGACTTTCCGGGACACTTCCTGCATGTACGCGCGCGCCGCAGCGCCGTCCTTCTCGTCGGGCGCGAAAGGCGCGGCGGCGCTCTGCTTCGGATCGAAGGGACCGTTCGTCACCTCGTGCATCACGAGGAAGTCGCTGCGGATGACGAGCGTATGGAACGCGCTCTCCGAGAGTCGGTAATAAAAGCGCCGGCCCGAGCCGGGTGCGCCGAGCTCGATGACGTCCACCAGCGCCCCGCCGTCGTCGAACACCGCCACGTCGACCTGCCCCTCGACGATGTGGAAGGACTCCGACTTGCCGAAATGCTTGTGCGGGCGGATGTAGCTGTCGCCGGCGATGGCGATCAGCATCTCGTGCAGCGCGTCGCCGTTCGTCTTGTGCGCGCAGATGCGCGCGCGCTTGCGCGGGCTGCGCGCGGCGGCCTCCTTCAGGAAGGCCACCTCCTCGGCGCCCAGGCGAACGATCGGGTCGAGGGCCACGAAGACCTCGTCGCTCTGCTTATGCAGGTTCATGCGAGGCCATGCGGAAGATGGAGTGAAACTCGCCGCCCTGCCCGAGGTAGCTCGCGTACTTCGCGCGCACTTTCTGCTCGCTCTCGGGGCTGAGCGACAGCAGGCAGACATCCACCCTGCCGGGCACAAGCGAGGCCGAGCCGCGGATCGGCAGGCGAGAGCCGGGCATGAGCAGCGCCTGCTTGTGCGCGTTGTCGTCGATCACGCAGTCGACGAGATCGGCGAGGCCGAGCAGGTTGACGAACTTCGCCGCGAGGTGGCCGGCGCCGAAGATCGCCACGCGCTTGCCTTGCCGGCGCCACGCAGCGAGCCGCTCGCGCCAGGCGGCGCTGATCTCGGAATGCCGGCGACCGAACGCCGCGCCTTCCTGCAGCAGGTCGGAGTCGCGCGGCACGCTGGCCGGCGCGGCATTGCGCACCACGGCGATGAGGGAATCCTCGAAGGCATACGGATAGGTGTGCACTTCGTGCAGCGACACGCCGCCGTACATCAGCGCCGTGACCAGCGTGGCGCGCGTGAAATAGGTGATGTGCTCTTCCCAGAGGAAGCTGTAGTCGCAGGCGCGGATGAATTTCGACGCCTCCGGCACCTCGAAGACCATGTGGCCGCCGGGCTTGGTCAGCTTCTTCAGGGCGCCGATGAATCGCGCCGGGTCGTGCGCGTGCTCGAGGATGTGGCGGGCGAGCAGCAGGTCCGCCTGCCCGGAAAGGCTCCCCTTGGTGAAAGCGTCCTGGAGCGTTTCCAGGCCGGCGCAGGCGTCATGGATGCCGAGATCGGCGCCCGGCTGGTAGCGATAGGTGTTGGCGTAGCCGAGGCGGTTGAACCGCGCGAGCGTGGTGTCGTCCTTGTAGCTCACGCCGGCGATGCGGGAGCTGCCGGTCACCAATCCGCGCAGGCGGGAGACGAGATCGTCGAGGTGTCCCTCGGGCTCGTTGTACGTCAGCCATTCAAAACGTGATTTGGCCATCGCCGGCGGCATCGGATCGGCGAGCTGCACCAGGCCGCACGCGCGGCACTGGGCAACTCTCAGCGGATGCCGCTCGGCCGGCGGGTCCGCCGGGCGCTCGAAGCGGTTGCTCGGCGGCTGCGGGCCGAAGTCGACCAGCATCGCCGGGTCGCGCGCGGCGCAGCCAAGGCAGGCGCCGGCCACTACCTGTCCATCTGGATCGAGCAGCGGCCGGCCAGCCGGCCGTCGCGCATGCGCTCGATCGCGGTATTGATGTCGGCGAGCGGGAAGCGCTCGGTCAGGAGCTCCTTCAGCTTGATGCGTCCGGATCGGTAGAGCGAGGCGTAGCGCGGAATGTCGACCTGCGGCACGGCGTCGCCGCCGTGCGAGCCGCGCAGTTCCTTGCCGAAATGCAGCGGCAGCGAGTAGAGCGAGACGTTGCGCCCTTTTGCCGGCACGCCGACCAGCACGACGCGGCCGGCGGGCTTGGTCAGCTCGTAGCCCATCGCGATGATGTCGGGGTTGCCGGTGTTGTCGATGAAGGCGTCGACGCCGCCGGGACACAGGCGCTGGATCTCCTCGCGGGCCTGGCTGCGCCTGGAGTTGATGGTGTGCGTGGCGCCGAACTGCCGCGCGAGCTCCAGCCGCGAGTCGTGCAGGTCGACGGCGATGATCGGCTGGGCGGTGACCAGCGCCGCGGCCTGCACGATGTTCAGGCCGATGCCGCCGGCGCCGAACACGACGACCGATTCGCCGATGCTCAGGCGCGCGTTGTTGGTCACCACGCCGAAGCCGGTGGTCACCGCGCAGCCGAAGAGCGCGGCGACCTCCATGTCGCTGTCGGCGGGGATCGCGGTGAGGCGATTCTCGGAGACCACGGCGTACTGCTGGAAGGTGGTCACCCAGCCTGCGTTGAGGGGCTTGCCGCGCCACTGGTATTTCGCGGGCGCCGCCTCGATGCCGGCGCCCTTGCGCCAGTGCAGCACCACCTTGTCTCCGGCCTTGACGTGGCGCACGCCCGGCCCCGCCTCGATAACCGTGCCGGAGCCCTCGTGGCCGAGGAGGTGCGGCAGGTAGCGGTCCTCGCCCTTCACGCCGTCGATCTCGCCGAGCTGCGAGCCGCAGATGCCGCTCGCGTGCACCTTCACCAGCGCCTGCCCGGGCTCGAGCGAGCGCGGCAGCTCAACCTCGTCGAC
>DASSPL010000261.1:0-8939 GCA_035699685.1 Burkholderiales bacterium
CTTGTGCGTCGCGCGCAGGAAGCGCTCGATCAGCTTCGGGTTCTTCTTCTCGAGCTCGGTGTTGACGAAGTAGGTGTGGCCGTAGATCGGCAGGCCGTAGTCGGCCCACAGCAGGTGGCCGACGTTGCCCTTGCCGAGCACCTTCTCCCAGATCGCGTAGCTGGTGTAGAGGTCGAATGCGGCGTCGACCTCGCCGGCAGCGACGATCGCCTGCTTGCCCTCGGGCTTGACGTTGACGAGCGTGACGCCGTTCGGGTCGAGCTTGTTGAGGCTGGCGAAGGCCGGCCACAGCACGCGGTGCGAGTCGGCCGGCGGCACGGCGATCTTGCGGCCGACGAGGTCCTTGGGCGAGCGAATGTTGGCGCTCTTCTTGAAGAAGGCGTTGTTGCCCGCCTTGTCGAACACCACGGCCACCATCTTGAGGTTGGCGCCCTTGGTGATCGCGGTGATCACCGTCGGCGCGTCCGAGATGCCGACCTCGGCCTGCTTCAGGTCGATCTTCTTCGCGCTGTCGGCCGACCCGGCGCCGCGGACCACGGTGAGGTCGAGGCCCTCTTCCTTGAAGTAGCCCTTCTTGAGCGCCATGTAGATCGGCGCGTGGTCGGCGAGATGGAACCAGTTCAACTGCAGCGTCATCTTCTCCTGCGCCTGAACAGGAACCGCTAGCGCGGCCGCGAGCGCAAATAACAGGGTCTTCATGGTCTCCTCCTCCGGTGATTAAGTGGGTGCATCCTCGCGCTGGCCCCATGGTGCCACCAGATGCTCCGCGAGGACGACCAGCCCGTAGAGGGCCAGGCCCAGCAGCGAGATCAGCATGAGCGAGGCGAAGATGGTCTGCGTCTCGAGGGTCACGCCCGCCGAGATGATCAGCGCGCCGAGGCCGAGCTCGGAGGCCACGAACTCGCCGACGATCGCGCCGGTGACCGACATGGTGGCGTTCAGCTTGAGCCCGGCGAAGATGTAGGGCACGGCGTTCGGGAAGCGGATCTTGGTGAACACCTGCCAGCGCGTGGCGCGCAGCGTGCGCACCAGGTCGATGATCTCGGGCTCCGCGCTCGCCAGCCCTATTGCGGTGTTCACCACCATGGGGAAGAAGGCGATGGTGGTGCCGATGACGATGTTCGGCCAGATGCCGTAGCCCAGCCACAGGATGAAGAGCGGCGCGAGCGCGATCTTCGGCAGGGTGTTGAACAGCACCAGCACCGGCATGATGGTGCGCATCAGGAACTTGTTCCAGACGATGACGATGGCGAGCGCGACGCCGAGGATCGCGGAGAGCACGAAGGCGCCGAGCACCGAGTACAGGGTGGCCATGAAGTTCGCCGGCCAGCGGTGGCTCGGCTTGTCCAGCGCCTTCAGCGCCGACCAGGGCGAAGGCAGGATGTATTCCTTGACGTGCAGCAGGTCGACCGCCAGCTGCCAGATGACGAGCAGCACGAGGATGACCACCGTCGCCGGCATGTAGTACGCCGCCGCAGCCTTCAGTCGCATGGGTAGAATTAACCTGTTGGTTACATCTTACCCGTTCATCCACCTGTCCGGGGTGCGCAAGGTCTATGGCCAGCACCTCGCCATCTCGGACGCGAGCTTCGACGTCATGCCGGGCGAGCTGGTGTCGCTCGTCGGGCCGTCGGGCTGCGGCAAGTCGACGCTGCTCAAGATCCTCGCCGGGCTGCACTCGCACGACGGCGGCGAGGTGCGCATCGGCTCGGCGAGCCATCCCTTCGACCCGTCGAAGGACGTCGGCATGGTGTTCCAGGCGCCGCTGCTGCTGAAGTGGCGCCGCATCCTGGACAACGTCCTGCTGCCGGCCGAGATCCTGGGCTTGAACCGGAAAGAAGCGACCGAGCGCGCGCGCCATCTCCTGCAGATGGTCGGACTCGCCGGCAACGAGGACAAGTATCCCTACGAGCTCTCCGGCGGCATGCAGCAGCGCGCGGCCATCGCGCGCGCCCTGGTGCACGACCCCAAGCTGGTGCTGATGGACGAGCCGTTCGGCGCGCTCGACGCTCTCACGCGCGAGAAGATGAACCTGGAGCTCCTGCGCATCTGGAAGGAAGCCGGCAAGACGATCGTTTTCGTGACCCACGGCATCTCCGAGGCGGTTTTCCTGGGAACCCGGGTGGTGGTGCTCACCGCCGGCCCGGCGCGCATGGCGGACAACTTCGAGGTCGACCTGCCGCATCCGCGCACGCTCGACATGAAGACCCACCAGCGCTTCGGCGAGTACACGCGCCGCGTCTACAAGCTGCTCGGCATGGAATGAAGAACGGCCGCGATCCGGAGCGCACCAAGGCGCGCATCCTGGAGGCGGCGACGGCGGAGTTCGCGCACCACGGGCTGGGCGGCGCGCGCGTCGACCGCATCGCCGAGCGCGCCGGCGCCAACAAGCGCATGCTCTATTATTACTTCGGCTCGAAGGACGACCTGTTCCTCGCGGCGCTGGAGCGCAGCTACGCGCAGATCCGCGGCGCCGAGCGCGAGCTCGACCTCGAGCACGCCGACCCGCGCGAGGCGCTGAAGCGCCTGGTCGAGTTCACCTGGCGCTACTACCTCGAGCACCCGGAGTTCATGACCCTGCTCAACAGCGAGAACCTGCACAAGGGCCGCCACATCCGCCGCTCGCGGCGCGTGCGCGAGCTGCATTCGACGCTGGTCGACACGCTGCGCGACATCCTGCGGCGCGGCGAGCGCGAAGGCTTCTTCCGCCCGGGCATCGACCCGGTGCAGCTCTATATCTCGATCGCCGGCGAGGGCTACTTCTACCTCTGCAACCGGTACACGCTGTCGCGCATCTTCGACCGCGATCTCATGGCGCCGCGCGCCCTAGCCGGGCGCGCGCGGCATATCACGCAGACCATTCTCAACTCAGTGAGGAGATAGTCATGACAGGGACAAGGCTCATCGCCATCGCGGCAGCGCTGATGGCGTTCGGAACGGCGCAGGCGCAGTGGAAGCCGAGCAAGCCGATCACGATCATCGTGCCGTGGGCCGCGGGCGGCGCGACCGACCAGGTGACGCGCCTCGCGGCTGCCGAGCTCGAGCCGGCGCTCGGGCAGAAGATCGTGGTGGTCAACCAGCCGGGCGGCGCCGGATCGATCGGCACGAAGAGCGTGATGGAGGCTCCCAAGGACGGCTACACCTGGACTGCGGGCGCCGCCAAGCAGCTCGGCACCTATCCGCTGCTCGGCATGCTGAACAGCAAGGTCGACGACTTCCACCTCTACCTGTCGGTGACCAACGTCTCGGTCGTGAGCGTCAATCCGCAGACCAAGTACCAGACCCTGAAGGACCTGCTCGACGACATGAAGGCGCGCCCGGGGCAGGTCAAGGTGGCCACGGCGGGCAATACGTCGTCGGGTCACTTCGCCATGGAGGCGATCGCGAAGGCGGCGGGCGTCAAGTACCGCCACGTCACCTACGACGGGGGCAATCCTGCCGTCATCGCCACGGTCGGCGGCGAGAGCGACCTTACGACGCAGCTCGCGGTGGAGCAGACCGAGATGCTGAAGGGCAAGCGGTTGCGCGCGCTGGCGGTGGTCGCGGACCAGCCGCTCACCATCGACGGCGTCGGCACGATCCAGCCGATCACCCAGACGCTGCGCAACTTCCCGAAGATCACCACGGCATTCGGCATCTTCATCCCGAAGGGCGTGCCGCAGGAGGTCGTGACGACCATGGACCGTGCCTGGGCCGATCGCGTGGCGAAGTCAGACAAGATCAAGCAGTACGCGCAGCAGCGCGGCGCGCTCTTCACGCCGTCCTCGGGCAAGCAGGCGTACGACCTCGTCTGGCCGACCGTGGTCGAGGACGCGTACATGCTGCAGGAAGCAGGCATGGCCAAGGTCTCGCCGGAATCGCTTGGCATCAAGCGCTAACCGGCTCTACGGCCTCGCCTGGGCGGTCTTCGGCGCCGCGGTGCTCATCGCATCGTGGCGCATGGACCGCCTGGCGAGCCTGAGCATCAACCCGTGGTCGGCGCCCGGGCTGATGCCCGGCGTCCTGGGCGTGCTGCTGATCGTCTTCGGGCTGGCGCTGGCGTTGCGTCCCACGCAAGCCGTCGAGCCAGGCGCCGGCTCGTGGAGCAGAACGCTGCTGGCCGTGGTGCTGTGCGTCGTCTTCGCCGGCGGCCTGCTCGGTCGCGGACTGCCCTTCTGGCTCACGTCGGCGGGGTTTCTTTTTGCCGCCATCTTTGCGTTCCGCCGGATCGATGAGCCCGACACGCCGCGTGCGCGTATGGCGCTGTCGAGCGCGGCGATCGCGGCGGCCGCGGCGCTCGTGGTCAGCGTCCTCTTCCAGGAAGTGTTCCTGGTGCGGCTGCCCTGATGGAAGGCGTGCTGCTCCTCGGCAAGTCGCTCGGCGGCCTGCTCGGGCCGTGGCAGGTCGTCTACGCCCTCGGCGCGACCCTCGCCGGGATCGTCATCGGCATCCTGCCCGGGCTGTCCGCGACGCTGGGCATCGCGCTGATGACCACGCTGACGGTGAAGATGCCGCCGAGCGACGCCATCCTGATCCTCATTTGCGTCTACGTCGGCGCGATCTACGGCGGCAGCCGCACCGGCATCCTGCTCAACATTCCCGGCACGGCGGCGAACGCGGCCGCGACGCTCGACGGGCATGCCCTCGCCCGGCAGGGCAGGGCCGGTCGAGCGATGGGCATCGCCACGGTGGGATCGGTGGCGGGCTCGCTTTTCGGCGTGCTGTGCCTCGCCACGCTGACGCCGCTGCTGGCCGAGGTGGCGCTCAAGTTCCAGGCCTTCGAATTCTTCTGGCTGGCGCTGCTCGGCGTGCTGATGTCCGGCAGCCTCACCGGCAACGACGCGCTCAAGGGCTGGCTGATGGGCTTCCTCGGCCTTTTCACCGCGCAAATCGGGCTGGACGGCATCCACGCGCATCCGCGCTTCACCTTCGGCACGAACGAGCTCTCGGGCGGCATCGCGCTGATCCCGGCGCTGGTGGGCGCCTTCGGCTTCGCCGAGATCCTGCTCGTGCTGTCGGCGCCGGCCAGGAAGGCGATGATCAACGCGGTCGACTCGATCCTGCCAAAAATCGCCGACGTGCTCAGGTACTGGAAGACGATCCTGCGCTCGGGGGCGATCGGCGTGTTCATCGGCATCCTGCCCGGCGTCGGCGAGGACATGGGCGCATGGGCCTCCTATGCCGCGGCCAAGCGCTTCTCGCCCGAGCGCGACCAGTTCGGCAAAGGCTCGGTCGAAGGCATGCTTGCGGCCGAAACCGGCGACAATGCGGCGATTCCCGGCGCCATCATCCCGGCGCTCGCGCTTGCGGTGCCGGGATCGGCGCCCGCCGCCGTGCTGATGGCGGCGATGATCATCCACGGCGTGCAGCCCGGCCCGATGCTGATGGTCAACCAGCCGCAGTTCGCCTACGACGTCGTCGCGACCACGCTGATCGCCACGCTCTGCATGCTGGTCTTCGGCCTGGTCATGGTGCGACCGCTCATGTGGATCCTGCGCGTGCCGCGGGCGGTCATCATGCCGATCGTGTTCGTGCTGTGCGTCCTGGGAGCGTATGCCATCGCCGGGCGCGTGTTCGACATCTGGGTGATGCTGGTGGTCGGCGTGGTCTGCTTCTTCCTTCGCCGCCAGGGCTTCCCGGTGGCACCGTTCGTGCTCGGCCTGGTGCTGGGCGACATCGTGGACAAGAACCTGCGCCGCGGGCTGGTCATTTCAGACGGCGATCTGACGCCGTTCTTCGCGCGCCCCATGGCGGGCGTGCTCGCCGCCATCGTGGTGCTCACGGTGCTTGTCCAGGTGCCCGCGGTGCGCCGTCTCTTCGCGAGGACTGCATGAGAATCGCGCTGTGCAACGAAGTGATCGCGCCGATGCCGTTCGCGAGGCAGTGCGAGTACGCGGCGAAGCTCGGCTACGACGGCCTGGAAGTCGCGCCGTATACGCTGTCCGACGAGCCGCACCGCCTCGGCGCCGCGCAGCTCGCTGCCTTCCGCTCCGCCGCGCAGGACGCCGGCATCGTCATCACCGGACTGCATTGGCTGCTGGTCAAACCGTCGGGCCTGTCCATCAGCACCAAGGACGGGGCGGTGCGCAAGAGAACCATCGAAGTGATGCAGGCCTATATCGACCAGTGCGCGGAGCTCGGCGGCAGGTACCTGGTACACGGCTCGCCGCAGCAACGGCGCGTCGAGGCGGGAGAAACGCGCGCCGCCGCCATGGCACGGGCGCAGGACAGCTTCGCCGCGGTCGCCGAGCGGGCGGCGAAGGCAGGCGTCGTCTACTGCATCGAGCCGCTCGCCTCCGACCAGACCGCTCTCATCAACACGCTGGAAGAAGCCGCGCGCATGGTGGAGGAGATCGATTCGCCGTCGATCAGGAGCATGCTCGACTGCAGCTCCGCCGGTCGCATGGAGAAGGAGCCGCTCGCCGCGCTCATCGACCGCTGGCTGCCCAGGGGGGTCATCGCCCACGTGCAGGTGAACGACCGCAACCGCCGCGGGCCGGGGCAGGGCGAGCAGAGGTTTGCCGGCCTTTTCGCTTCACTCAAGAGACAGGGCTATCGCGGCGACGTGGCCGTGGAGCCCTTCGATTACGTGCCCGACGGGCCGGCGGCCGCGGCGCGCGCGATCGGTTATGTACGCGGGATCATCGAGGCAATCGAATGAAATTCTCCATACGGCAGATCGACCTCTTCGAGCGCGACGTGCGCCTGCGCATGCCGTTCCGCTTCGGCATCGTCACGCTCACCGAGTCGCCGCAGGCCTTCGCGCGGGTGCGCATCCGGCTCGAGAACGGCGTGGAGGCCGAAGGCGCGTCGGCGGAGCTGCTCGCGCCGAAGTGGTTCGACAAGAACCCGAACCTCTCCAACGAAGAGAACTTCGAGCAGCTGCGCCAGGCGCTGGCGCTCGCCAAGGGCGCCTACCTCGGCGACGGCGCCAACACCGCCTACGGCCATTTCAAGGCCCACTACCGCGAGCAGATCGAGCATGGCGCAGGCAAGGGACTCAACGCTCTCGTCGCCAACTACGGCCCCGCGCTCATCGACCGCGCGCTGCTCGACGCGCTGTGCCGCGGGCTCGGCATCCCGTTCTACGACGCCGTGCGCAGGAATGTCGCCGGCCTCGAGCTGCCGGCGGCCTTCCTCGAGGGCCTTCGCCCGGCAGACCGCATCGCCGCGCGCCACACCGTCGGCCTGGTGGATCCGATCACGTCGGTCGAGCAGCGCGTCAACGACGGGTTGCCGGAAACGCTCGACGAAGTCGTCGCGCGCTACGGCCACCGCTGGTTCAAGCTGAAGGTCGGCGGCGATGCCAAGGCCGATGTCGAGCGGCTGGCCGCCATCGCGTCGGTGCTCGACCGCATTGCCGAGCCCTATCAGGCGAGCCTCGACGGCAACGAGCAATACGAGGACGTCGATGGCGTCCTCGCCCTGTGGAACCGGATGAAGGCCGAGCCGCGGCTGCGCCGCCTGGTGTCCAGCATCGTGTTCTTCGAGCAGCCGATCAAGCGCCAGAACGCGCTTTCGGCGGATGTTTCCCCCTTGGGCAAGCACAAGCCGGTGATCATCGACGAATCGGACGATTCCCTAGACGCTTTCCCGCGCGCGAAGAGCCTCGGCTACAAGGGCGTGTCGTCGAAGACCTGCAAGGGGCTCTACAAGTCGATGATCAACGCCGCCCGCTGCGCGGAGTGGGGGCCGGAGTACTTCATGACGGGAGAGGACCTCACCATCCAGGCCGGGCTCGCCATCCAGCAGGACCTGGCGCTGGTCTCGCTCCTCGGCCTGTCGCACGTCGAGCGCAACGGCCACCACTACGTGAACGGCATGGCCGGGCTGCCGGCCGGGGAGCAGGAGGCCTTCCTGCGCGCGCATCCCGATCTCTACGAGCGCAGCCATGGAGCGGTGCGCGTGCGCATCAACCAAGGCTGGATGTCCATAAAAAGCCTGGGCTGCCCGGGCTACGCCAGCGGCGCCATGCCCGACTGGAACAACATGAGGGAAATGAAAATCAGATGAGCGAAAAACGCATCGGCATCATCATGCACGGCGTCACCGGGCGGATGGGGATGAACCAGCACCTGATCCGGTCCATCCTGGAGATCCGCAAGCAGGGCGGACTCGCCCTCAGGGACGGCACGCGGCTGATGCCGGATCCGCTGCTCGTCGGGCGCAATGCCGCCAAGGTCGAGGAGCTGGCGAAGAAGCACGGCGTCGAGCGCTGGACCACCGACCTCGACGGCGCGCTGAAGGACAAGCGCGACACGATCTTCTTCGACGCCGCCTCCACTCAGTTGAGGCCGAAGCTGATCAAGCGCGCCATCGCCGCCGGCAAGCACATTTACTGCGAGAAGCCGGTCTCGACGACGCTCGCCGAAGCCAAGGACCTTTACGCCGCGGCCAGGAAAGCCAAGGTGAAGCACGGCGTCGTCCAGGACAAGCTGTGGCTGCCGGGGCTGATGAAGCTGAAGAAGCTGCGCGACGACGGCTTCTTCGGCCGCATCCTCAGCGTGCGCGGCGAGTTCGGCTACTGGGTGTTCGAGGGCGACAGGGTGCCCGCGCAGCGTCCGTCGTGGAACTACCGGAAGAAGGACGGCGGCGGCATCATCCTCGACATGCTGTGCCACTGGCGCTACGTGCTGGACAACCTGTTCGGCGAAGTCCAGGCGGTGAGCTGCCTGGGCGCCACGCACATCCCGAATCGCTGGGACGAGAACGGCAAGAAGTACAAGGCGACTGCGGACGATGCCGCCTACGCCACCTTCCAGCTGAAGGGCGGCGTCATAGCGCACTTCAATTCGTCGTGGACGGTGCGCGTGCGCCGCGACGACCTGCTCACGCTGCAGGTCGACGGCACCGAGGGCAGCGCCGTGGCGGGCCTGCGCCGCTGCCTGACGCAGTCCTATGCCGAGACACCGAAGCCGGTCTGGAATCCGGACATCCCGCAGCCGATCGATTTCTTCGCC
>DASSPL010000262.1:0-4859 GCA_035699685.1 Burkholderiales bacterium
GCCGCGACCATGCCGGGATCGATGCAGCGCGCGAGCGGCACCCCTTTGGGCAGGCCGGGATCGGCGAGCAGCTTCTCGACGCCCATCCACAGCGACTGGATGAGCTTCACGCCCTTCAGCCGCGCCAGCGTGCCGGCGGGCGGCGTGGCGACGAGAGCGATGTCGACGCTCTCGCTCGCTTCCGTTACGAATCTGTCGTGCGGCAGGGCCTGTTGCAGGAGCGGCAGCCAAAACTCCGCCTTCTCCGTTTCGCTTGCGAAGAGGATGTTCACAGGGGCCGGGATGTTAGCATCCGCGCGAGGAGGCACCGCCGTGAATCCATTCGCATTTTTGCTCGTCGCGCTGCTCGCTTTCCCCGCCTTCGCACAGGACTGGCCGAAGGGCCGCGCGGTGCACATCGTGGTCGGCTTTGCGCCGGCTAGCACCACGGATACCGTCGCGCGGCTCGTCGCGCCGAAGCTCTCGGAGGCGATCGGCCAGTCGGTGATCGTCGAGAACAAGCCGGGCGCCGGCGGCAACGTCGCCGCGCAGCAGGTGAAGCGTGCGGCGCCCGACGGCTACACGCTGTTCGTCACCAGCGTCGCCTACGCGGTGAACCCGAGCCTCTATGCCAACGCGGGATACGACCCGTTCTCCGACTTCGTGCCGATCATCCTCGGCCCGAGCACGCCGAACATCATCACCGTGAATCCGTCGGTGCCGGTGAAGAACCTGCAGGAACTGGTCGGCCTCGCGCGCAAGGAAAAGCTCTCGTACGCGTCTTCCGGCGTCGGCACCACCACGCATCTTTCGATGGAGCGCATCAAGACGATCAGCAGGATCGACATCACCCACGTGCCCTATCAGCCGGCGCAGGCGGTGGGCGCGGCGGTGGCCGGCCACACGCAGGTGTCGAGCACTTCGCTGCCGCCGGCCGTGCCGCACGCCAAGGCCGGGCGCGTGCGCCCGATCGCGGTGACGAGCGCGCAGCGCTCGCCGGCGCTGCCCGACGTGCCGACGGTGAACGAGCAGGGCTTCTCCGGCTTCGACGACCTGACGTGGACCGCGTTCTTCGCGCCGGCCGGCATGTCGCAGGACCTGGTCAACCGCCTGAACGCCGAGATCAACAAGGCGCTGTCGGCGCCCGAGGTGCAGGAGCGCCTGACGAACGTCGGCCTCGACTGGAAGGCCAACACCTCCGGCGAGTTCGCTGCTTTCCTGCGCAGCGAGGTGACCAAATGGTCGCGGGCGGTGAAGGAATCCGGCGCGAGGGCCGACTGAGACCGCCCTTCCGCGCCGACCACGTCGGCAGCCTGCTGCGCCCGTCCTACTGGAGAACGGAGCGCCAGCGCGCCATCCGCGAAGTGGTCGCGAAGCAGGAGGCGATCGGCCTGGAGAGCATCACCGACGGCGAGTTCAGCCGCGAGTGGTGGCACCTCGACTTCCTGTCGCAGTTCGAGGGCGTCAAGCTGCGCGACAACCCGGGACCGAAGTTCGGCGGCACCGAGGAGCAGCCGCCGATCCCGACGGTGACCGGCAAGCTGCGCTACGCGCGGCCGATCATGGTCGACGACTTCCGCATCCTCAAGAGCGTGACGAGGAAGACCGCCAAGTTCACCATCCCCTCGCCGTCGATGCTGCATCTGCGCGCCGGTCGCGCCGGCATCGCCTACGACGACATGGACGAGTTCTGGGCCGACGCCGCCACGGCCTACGCCGCGGCCATTGCCGAGTTCGCGAAGGCGGGATGCACCTACTTGCAGCTCGACGACGTGGCATTCGCGTACCTCTGCGATCCGAAGATCCGCGAGACCGCGCGCAAGAACGGCGACGATCCCGACAAGCTGCCGGCGACGTACGCCGCCACCATAAGGAACGTGGTGAAGGCCAGGCCCGCCGGCATGACCATCGCCATGCACACCTGCCGCGGCAACTTCAAGAGCGCCTGGGTCGCCGAGGGCGGCTACGAGCCGGTGGCGGAGGCGATGTTCTCCTCCGGCGTCGATGCCTTCTTCATGGAGTTCGATACCGAGCGCGCGGGCGGATTCGAGCCGCTGCGCTTCGTCCCGAAGGGAAAGAAGGTCGTCCTCGGCCTCGTCTCCTCCAAGACGCCGCAGCTCGAGAGCCCCGATCATCTGAAGAAGCGCATCGAGCAGGCTGCGCGCTACGTGCCGCTGGAAGACCTGTGCCTGTCGCCGCAATGCGGCTTCTCCAGCACGCACCACGGCAACAAGCTCGCCATGGAAGAGCAGTGGAGGAAGCTCGAGCGCGTGGTGGAAGTGGCGAAGGACGTCTGGCGGACGTGAGCGGCAAATTCGCGGGACGCCGGGAGGATCCCCGGCTGCTGAAGGGCCAGGGCCGCTACACCGCGGACTGGAATTTCGACGGCCAGCTCTACGGCGCGTTCCTGCGCTCGGATCGGGCCCACGCCCTGATTCGAAAAGTCGGCACCGAAACGGCGAAAGCGGCCCCGGGCGTGGTCCGCGTCTTCACCGGCGAGGACGTCAGGCACTTCAAGACCCTGCCGCCGCACCTGCGCTTCCCCGGCCGCGGCGGCCAGCCGATCAAGGTGCCGGAGCGGCCGATCCTCGCGCGCGAGCGCGTGCGCTACGTGGGCGAGGAGATCGCGCTCGTCGTCGCTGAGTCTTCCGCTGCCGCGCAGGACGCGGTCGAGCTGATCGAGGTCGACTACGAGGACCTGCCCGTGGTCGTCGATGGCCGCGCGGCGCTCGAGCAAGGGGCGCCGCTGCTGCATGACACGGTGCCGGGCAACCTCCCCATCGACTACATCTACGGCGACGAAGCCGGCACCGCGGACGCGCTCGCCAATGCTTTCCACAGGACCCGTTTAACCCTGCACAGCACGCGGGTCTCCGGCAACCCGATGGAGCCGAAGGCCTGCGTGGTGCGCTACGACGCCGCGAGCGACAGCTACGACATCTACGCCGCGTCGCAGGGCATGACGATGATGGTGCCGAACTTCGCCGACATCACCGGCGTGGCGGCGGAGAAGATCCGCGTGCACGCCTACGACGTCGGCGGCGGCTTCGGCATCCGCGCCGAGGCGTATCCGGAATACTGCGCGGTGATGCACGCGGCCAGGGTGCTCGGCCGGCCGGTGAAGTGGGTCGGCTCGCGCTTCGAGAGCATCGTCAGCGACCACCATGGCCGCGCCGCCGAGCTGACCGGCGAGCTCGGGCTCGACCGCGACGGGCGCTTCGTCGCCCTGCGCGTCTCCTGGATCTGCAACATCGGCGCCTACCTCTCGCAGGCCGGCCCGCTCATCAACACGTTCAACCCGTCGACGCACGCCATCAACGCGTACCGCATCCCGCATCTCTTCGGCAGCCATCGCCTGGCGATGACCAACACCACGCCGATCACCGCGTACCGCGGGGCGGGGCGGCCGAACGTGTCCTATCTCGTCGAGCGCCTGGTCGACGAGGCGGCGCGCGAGATGAGCATCGACCGCGTGGAGATCCGCCGCCGCAACGTCATCCCCAGGGAGGCGTATCCGTACAAGACGCCGTCGGGCTCGACGTACGACAGCGGCAATCCGGGCGGCTACCTGGCCGACGCGGTCAAGTATTCGGACTGGGCCGGCTTCGCGTCGCGCAGGAAGGAATCGGAGGCGAGAGGCCGGCTGCGCGGCATCGGCTGCGCGGTGTTCATCGAGCCCTCGGGCGGCCGCGCGGGCGCGCCGGAAGAGGGCGCGATACGGTTCGACGAGAACGGCAATCCGACCGTGTACGTCGTCTCGGGTCCCTCGGGCCAGGGGCATGAAACCGTGTTCCCCGAGCTGGTCGCCGCCGAGCTCGGCATCGATCCGGAAAGCGTGACCGCGCGCTGCAGCGATCCCTCGGCGCCCAAACTCGCCGGCATGGGCACCATCGGCTCGCGCTCGATGATGGCGCACGGCAGCGCGCTCGTCGCCACCGCACGTGCCGCGGTGAAGAAGGGGCTCGAGCTCGCGGCGAAGGACATGGAAGTCGCGCCGGCGGATCTCGAATTCGCGGACGGCAAGTACCGCGTGAAGGGCACCGATCTCTCCATTTCGTTCCGCGAGATCGCGAAGCGCCATCACCGCAGCCTCGACTCGCTGCAGAGCATTCCCGGGCCGATGTCTTTTCCCGGCGGCGCCCACGTCGCCGAGGTCGAGATCGATCCGGATACCGGGGTGATCGACATCCTGAACTACGTCGCGGTCGACGACTGCGGCCGGGTCATCAACCACGCGCTGCTCGAGGGCCAGGTGGTGGGCGGCATCGTGCAGGGCGTCGGCCAGGTGCTGATGGAGCACTGCATCTACGACGAGAGCGGCCAGCTCCTCACCGGCTCGTTCATGGACTACGCCATGCCGCGCGCCGACATGATCACCGTCGCCAGGCTCTACGACCACCTCGTGCCGTCGCCCACCAACCTGCTCGGCGCGAAGGGCGCCGGGGAGGCGGGCACGACAGGCGCAATACCGGCGCTCGCTAATGCCGTCATCGACGCGTTGCGCGCCTTAGGCATCAACCACCTGGACTTCCCCTACTCGCCGCCGCGCATCTGGAGCGCGATTACTGCCGCGCGGGGGGGTAGAGGTTAGACGCCAATTACCGGCAGCACATCTGCCGGCGGCGTCTTCCACTTCTTCGGCGCGCGGCCTTCCGCGATCGCGGTCATCTCGCGCACGAGGATCTTGCGCCAGAGGATGATGCCGGCATCGGAGCGGCCGAGGCGCTCGTGGTCGCGATCGGCGATCACGCCTTGCCCCGCCTGCACCGCGAGGTCCTGCACCATCGCGAGCTCGGGGTGGTCGATGTCGATCAGGCGCTTGCGGCCGGCCCAGACATCGCGCACCAGGTCCATCGGCCTCGGAGCGTTGCGCACCTTCT
>DASSPL010000263.1:0-3061 GCA_035699685.1 Burkholderiales bacterium
CCGGTGTCGGGGCCGGGCTCCGTCGGCATGGAGTACTGCTTCGTGAACATGGTCGCGCCGGGCGACAAGGTCGTCGTGTGCCGCAACGGCGTGTTCGGCGGCCGCATGATCGAGAACGTCGAGCGCTGCGGCGGCACCGCCGTCGTGGTGGACGACGAATGGGGCAGGCCCGTCGATCCCCACAAGGTCGAGGATGCGTTCCGCAAGCATCCCGACGCGAAGGTCCTCGCCTTCGTGCACGCCGAGACTTCGACCGGCGCGCAGTCCGACGCCAAGACCCTCACCCAGATCGCCCACAGGCACGGCGCCATGGTGATCGTGGACGCGGTCACCTCGCTCGCCGGCACGCCGGTGCTGGTGGACGAGTGGAAGATCGACGCCATCTACTCGGCGAGCCAGAAGTGCCTGTCGTGCACGCCGGGTCTTTCGCCGGTGTCGTTCAACGAGCGCGTCGTCGAGCACGTGAGAGGGCGCAAGGACAAGATCCACAGCTGGTTCATGGACATGAACCTGCTGCTCGGCTACTGGAACGCCGGCACCCGCACCTACCACCACACCGCCCCGGGCAACTCGCTCTTCGCGCTGCACGAGGCGCTGCTGCTGATCAAGGAAGAGGGCCTCGAGCAGTGCTGGGCGCGCCACCGCCGCCACCACCTCGCGCTCAAGGCGGGGCTGGAAGCGATGGGGCTCAAGTTCCTCGTCGAGGAGAAGTACCAGCTGCCGCAGATGAATGCCGTGATCTGCCCCACGGGCGTGGACGAGGAGCAGGTGCGCAAGACGCTGCTGGGCGAGTTCAGCATCGAGATCGGCGCGGGGCTCGGCCCCCTCAAGGGCAAGATCTGGCGCTTCGGGCTGATGGGCTACTCGTGCCGGCCCGACAACGTGATGCTGTGCCTGTCGGCGCTGGGATCGGTGCTGATGGACATGGGCCTGCCGATCCGGGTCGGCGAGGCCGAGGCGGCCGCGCACCAGGCCTACGCCACGCTGCACGCCGCCGACGCGCTGCACGCACGCAAGAAGGTCGCCGCGGTCTAGCTTGTCATCGAGATAGTCGCCCCCGCGGAAGCGGGGGCCCGGTCTCCAAGGGAGCGGCCGTCGAACCTCGAGCAGAAAGGCGGCGGCTGCGCTCCACATCGCGTTGGAGCGGACCCCCGCCTACGCGGGGGTGACGGCACGCTGCTAGCGCAGCACCCCGATCACCTGCCGGAAGCGCCGCTCGTTCTGCGGCAGGGAGGCGTAACGCTCCATCGGCTGGAGCACCCGCTCCAGCTCGCCCAGGCGCTCGGCCGCCGGGGGATGGGTGCTGAAGACCGAGGCGCCATCCGGATCGCCCTTGTGTTGCGCCAGCATCTGCAGCGCCCCGGCAAGCCCGTAGGGCTCGTAGCCGCTGCGGGTGGCGATAAGCACCGCCAGCTGGTCCGCCTCGTACTCCATCGAGCGGTCGAGCGGCCGCAGGAACACGCCGTCCTTGATCAGGTCCGCCGCCGCGTTGGCCGCCCAGGTCCTCGCCTGGTGGGCCACGGCGCCGCCGCCGCGCCGCGCGATCTGGTCCGCGGCGACCTCCTTGCCGATGGAGGTGAGCAGGTTGCCCTTGGCGCTCGACTGGATCGCGGTGATCTGGTGGCGCTTCACCACGTGCGCGATCTCGTGGGCCAGCACCCCGGCGAGCTCCGACTCGGAGCCGAGCCGCCGGACCAGCCCGCTCGACACGACGACCCAGCCGCCCGGCATGGCGAAGGCGTTGATGGTCTCGGTGTCGATCACGCCGAAGGTCCACGGCAGGTCGGGGCGGTCGGAATGCAGCGCGAGCCAGCGGCCGACGCGATTCACGTAGCGCTGCAGGTTCGCGTCCGCATGCAGCGGCGCGGCGCCCAGGAAGTTCGCGGTGACCGCCTCGCCGAGGGCGACCTCCTCCTCCGTGGAAAGGTCGCGGCTCGCCTCGGCGCCCTTCACCACCTTCTTGCCGAGGTCCAGCGCCCTGCCGAGGTCGATGCCGCCGAACTGCGCCTGCGCCGTGCCGGCGACGGCGAGGAAGAAAGCCGCGCAAAGGATCCGCTTCATCGACGTGCCTCCGGGATGTCCACCGAGACTTCGGCGAGCCTGCCGTCGCGCGCGAAGCGCTCGGCGCTTGCCTTGTCGGCACGGTAGGACTGCATCCGCGCGAGCGCGGCCATGTCCGGGCTCGCATTCTTCAGGTCCTCCGGCGTGAGGCCGCGGATGCCGGTGGTGGCCACGGTGGCGCCCTTGGAGCGCTCGCGGCCGAAACCCAATGCCGAGGTCACGTTGCCGAGCACGCTGCCCGACTCCGTGCCGGCCTGCGCCGTGACCGGGAAGCGCAGGTGGAAGACCCGCACCCAGCCCTGCTGCCCGGCGGCCTCCACCCGGGTCCAGCCGCCGGCCCGCTCCAGCACCTTGAGGGCCGCGCCCTCGGGAAGCGGCGCCACGGTGCGCGCATCGGCCGCGGCGCGCTCCTTGAGCTCCGTGGCGCGGTTGGTGAACGCGGCCTCCTGCGCCCACGCGGCGGTTGCGAACAGCGAGGCGAGGAGGACGGGGAGGATGCGCAGTCTCATGAAGCGGGCCCGGTCAGCGGATCATCACGGCGGCGAGGCCGAGGAGCAGTCCCATGCTGGCGACGTCGGTGGCGGTGGTCACGAAGATGCTGGACGCGGTCGCCGGGTCGAACTTCATCTTCTTGAGCGCGAGCGGCACCAGCGCGCCCGACACGCCGCTGATCGCGCAGCTGCCGAGCATCGCCAGCGTCACCACGAGCCCCAGCATGAAGGCGTGCGGCGAGCTCTGCGAGACGGCGAGCCAGTACATGGCGATGCCGCAGAGGATCCCCGTGACCGCGCCGTTGGCGAGGCCCAGCAGCGCTTCCTTGGTGATGAGGTGCCTGCTGCCGTCCGGCTTGATGTCGCCCAGCGTGATGCCGCGCACCGTCACGGCGAGCGCCTGGCAGCCGGTGTTGCCCGACTGGCCGGCGAGCACCGGCAGGAACGTGGCGAGGATCACCAGCTTGTCGAGCGTGCCCTGGAAGATGGCGACCACGGCGCCGGCGGTG
>DASSPL010000264.1:0-8874 GCA_035699685.1 Burkholderiales bacterium
CTCGAGCGCCTTGATGAGCTTCGCGCGCGTGAGGTCGCGTCCGGCGTTCTTCGCGCCCTCGACGAAGATCACCGCGCCGGCCATTCCCAGGTAGGGGTAGTAGCCGGGCTTGGTCTTCGGCGAGTACTTGGCGAGGATCTCGTTGGCCTGCTTGACCTGCGGCTTGTCCATCGAGTCGACCGCGGTCATCAGGTTGACGTGGATGCCTTCGAGCGCATCGCCGGCGAGGTCGATGACCACCGGGTCCGCCATGGTGTTGTGGCCGACGACCTTCGGCTTCCAGCCGAGCTTCTGCGCCTCCTTCATGAAGAGCGAGCCGTGCTTCGGGATCACCGCGAGCAGCACCGCGTCGGGCTGCGCCTGGCGCAGCGCGATGACCTGCGCGCTCACGTCGACGTCGGCGGGCACGTAGCTCGCCTCGGCGGCCGGCGCCATGTTCTTCTTCTTGAGGTATTCGACCGCGCCGTCGCGCTGGTCCTTGCCGAACTGGTCGTTCTGGAAAAAGATCGCGATCTTCTTCGCCCCCAGCCTGTTCATCGCGTAGTCGGCCATCGACTCGCCGATCTCGGAAGAGAGCGGCAGGATGCCGAACACGTTCTTGTCCTTCGGCTTGTTCAGGTTGAGGTGCCCGCCGGCGGGATTGATCACCGGCACGCCGCGCTGGTTGAGGAACGGCAGCACGGCGAGGTTGGTCACCGTGCCCAGGGTCGAGACGATGGCGAACACCTCGTCGCGGTCGACGAGCTTCTTCACCACGGCGACCGTCTGCTGCGGGTTGTAGGAATCGTTCTCGACGATCCACTCGATCTTGCGGCCGTGGACGCCGCCCTGGTCGTTGATGTAGCGGAAGTAGGCCTCGGTGCCTTCCTTCATCTGCGTCGCGCCGGCGGCGAGGCCGCTCTGCAGCGGCAGGTACGAGCCGAGCTTGATGGTGTCTTTGGTCACGCCCGGTTCAGCGTTGGCGCCGATCGCAAGGGCAAGCGCAGCGGCGCCGAAGGCCGCTTTCATCGTTCTCATGGGTTCTGTCTCCTAGGTTCCAAGGTAACTTGCCACAACCGCCGGATCGCTCGCAAGCGATTCCGCGGGCCCGCTGGCCGAAACGCGGCCTTTCTCCAGCACGTAGGCGCGGTGCGAGATGCGCAACGCCTGCCGCGCGTTCTGCTCGACGAGCAGGATGGTGACGCCGGCCTCGTTGATCTCGCGGATCAGGCGGAACATCTCGCCCACCAGCTTGGGGGACAGCCCGAGCGACGGCTCGTCGAGCAGCATGATCCGCGGCCTCGCCATCAGCGCGCGGCCGAGCGCCACCATCTGCTGCTCCCCGCCCGACAGCGTCTGCGCCAGCTGGTCGCGGCGCTGCGCGAGGACGGGAAACAGCCGATAGACCCGCGAGATCTCCTCGTCCCGCCGCGAAAGGTAGGCGCCCATCAGCAGGTTCTCGTACACCGTCAGCTCGCCGAAGAGCTGGCGGCCCTCCGGCACCAGCACGACCCCGGCGCGGATGATGGCTTCGGTGTCCGCGCCCAGGAGCTCCCGGCCCTCGAGCTCGATCGATCCGCTCGCCTGGCAGGGGGCGCTCGCCGTGATGCAGCCGAGGAGCGTCGACTTGCCGGCACCGTTCGAGCCCAGCAGCGCGACGATCTCGCCCTGGCCCACCTCGAGCTCGACTCCGGCGAGCGCGGTGATGCCGCCGTAGTGGGCACGGAGTCCGGAAATTCTAAGCAATGGCTTCCTCGCCGAGGTAGGCCGCGATCACCGCGGGGTTCTCGCGCACCGCCGCGGGCGCGCCTTCGGCGATCTTCTCGCCGTGGTCCAGCACCACGATGCGGTCGCACACGCTCATCACGAGGCGCATGTCGTGCTCGACGAGCAGCACGGTGATGCCGGCCTTCCTCAGGGTCAGGATCGTGTCTCCTACGCGCCGGCTTTCCTCCGGGTTCATGCCGGCGGCCGGCTCGTCGAGGAGCAGCAGCTTCGGCTCGCTCGCCAGCGCGCGCGCCAGCTCGACCGCCTTCTGCAGGCCGTAGGGCAGCGCGGCGACGACGGTGTCGGCATGCTCGGCGAGATTGAGCGTGCGCAGCAGCTCGTCGGCGCGCGCCGCCGCGCTGGCCTGGAATCTCCTGGAGAAACCAAACAGGTCGCGCACGACGCCCGCGTGGTAGCGGGAGGTGCCGCCGAGCACGACGTTCTCGCGCACGGTGGCTTCCTTGAAGAGCTCGAGGTTCTGGAAGGTGCGGCGGATGCCGAGCGCCGGCAGCTCGTGGATCCGGCGAGCCAGCACGTTCTCGCCCCGGTAGGCGATGCGCCCCGACGTCGGCCGGTGGACGCGCGAGACGCAGTTCAGCAGCGTCGACTTGCCGGCGCCGTTGGGACCGATCAGCCCGAGGATCTCGCCCTCGCGCACGCTGAAGCTCACGCGCTCGAGCGCGCGCAGCCCGGCGAAGGCGATCGACAGGTCGGTTATCTCGAGAAGATCCATCGCCGTCCGAGTCCTGCGAGTCCGCTCGGCAGGAACAGCATGCAAAGAACGAGGATGGCGCCGTAGATCACCATCTCGGCGTCCTTGAACTGCCGCAGCACCTCGGGCGCGACGGCAAGGAAGGCGGCGCCGAGCACGGCGCCGACCTCCGAGCCGAGGCCGCCGATCACCGCCATGGTGAGGAACGAAAGCGAGGCGCTGAGCGAGAACGTCTCGGTGGACAGCCGCCCGATGAGCGAGCCGTAGAGCGCGCCCGACACGCCGGTGAGGAAGGCCGACAGCGCGAAGGCGAGGATGATGTGCCGCGCGCGCGAGATGCCGGCGCATTGCGCGGCGACCGCGCTCATGCGCAGCGCCATCATCGAGCGGCCGGTAAACGAGAAGCGCAGGTTGCGCGTCAGCCACGCCGCACCGACGAAAAGCGCGAGCAGGAAATAGTAGTAGTGGAAATCGCTGTTTATTTCCGCACCAAACAGGGAAGGGCGCGGCACCGCCAGCCCCTGCCGGCCGCCGGTGACGCTCTCCCATTCGAAGAGCACCTGCTGCACGAGGATGGCGAAGGCGAGCGTCGCGATGGCCAGGTAATGGCCGCTCACCCTCAGCGCCGGCAGCGCGACGAGCGCGCCGAACACGCCGGCGATGCCGCCGCCGATGAAGATGGCGAAGATGAAGGGAACGCCGAGCTTGGTCATCGCGATTGCCGAGCCGTAGGCGCCCAGCGCCCAGAACCCGGCGTGGCCGATCGAGATCTGCCCGGCCATGCCGATGAGGATGTTCAGGCTGAGGCCGACGAGGGCGTAGACCATCGCCACCGACAGGATGTACCAGCCGTAATTGCCGAGGAAAAGCGGCACGATCGCCAGGGCGGCCACCCCGCCAAGCCAGATCCACTTCATACCTTGGTGCCCGCCATGCGCGTGAAGAGCCCGGCCGGCCGCGCCATCAGCACCACGACGATGATGCCGAAGGCGAAGGCGTCCTTGAACGCGGTGGAAACGTAGGCGCCGAACAGGTTCTCGACCACGCCGATCACCAGGCAGCCGATCACCGCACCGGGCAGGCTGTTGAAGCCGCCGAGGATCGCGCCGGCGAACGCCTTCAGCAGCACGATCACCATCATCTCGAAGTCGAGGAAGGTGAGCGGCGCGATCAGCATGCCGGCGACCAGGCTGATGCCGGTGGCGAGGCCCCACGCCGTCATCGACACGCGGCCGACGTTGACGCCCATCAGGCGCGCGGCGCGGCGGTTCATGCTCGCGGCGCGCATGGCGATGCCCATCCGGGTCTTCTCGTAGAAGAGCCACAGCAGGGCCATCACGCCGAGCGACACGGCCAGAATGCCGAGGCTCGCCTGCGAGATGCGAGCGCCGAAGACGATCACCGGCTCCGGCGAGAAGAGCGAGGGAAAGCGGTAGGGGTCGTAGCCCCAGATCCAGCCGGCGAGATGGTGGAAGACGAGGAACAGGCCGATGGTCGCGATGAGCGCGTTGATCGGCGGTCCACCGGAGAGCGGCCGCATCGCCACCCGCTCCACGACCGCCCCGAAAAGAAGTCCAAGGGGAAACGCACCCAGCATCACCAGCCACAGCGGCAGCTTGAGCGCCGAGAGCGCCGCGAGGCAGGCGAAGGTGCCGAGCATCGCCATCTCGCCCTGGGCGAAGTTAACGACGTCGGTCGCCTTGTTGATGATGACCAGCGACAGGGCGAGCAGCGCGTAGATGCTGCCGAGCGCCAGCCCCGAGACGACCAGCTGCAGCGCTACGGACACGATTTTGAAGTCGGGGTCAGAGCCCGGATTCTGCGCGCATCGATGCTTTTAAGGTGGCGCAACGGAGGCTAGTTTCGATAACAGCAGTCCGGCGATATGCAGCATATCGGCCAGCAGGCGGTCGTCCGTCTCCAGTATCCCGGAGTATTCGGCGGCATTGCGCCGCTCGTGCGCCAGTGCGAGCACGCGCCAGTGCTTGGGGTCCAAGCCAGCGGTGTGCGGAAGGCACTGAAACACGAGGTATCGGTTTTCGGAGCGATACCCCAGCCGCCGCAAGGCGGCTAGGGACAAGGCATGGGCTGCGTTGTACGCCAGGTCGAAGCGGCTCTCGTAGGAAAGCTCGGCGCGGACCGCGTCCTGCAGCCGCGCGCGGCCGATGCGCATCAGACCCTCGAACTCCTTGCGGTCGGGCTTCTCGGCCTTAAGCTGCCTTGCGGCGACGAGCTTGTCTAGGTTTGGGGAGGACATCGTCCGATCCGATGACGAAGATCTTCGGCTGCTCCAGCACCCGGATGGCGAAGGCGTTGGCCCCGGCAATCCTGTTGCTTAGATCCGCTGGTGTGTACACCGAAGGATTGACCTTGCGGCCGAGGCCCTGCTCGGCACGGCCCAAGGCGCCAAAAAGGTCGGGATAGGAGATCGCTTCGCTGATAACCATCAGGTCGATATCACTGGCGGCGGTGTCCGTGCCTTTGGCGATCGAGCCGTATATGAAGGCGGCTTCGATCTTTCGCGCAAAAGGCGCGAGCGCCTCCCGCAGCGTGTCGGCGACCCCGAACGTCTTGGCGACGATTGCGCGCAGCTCCTCGAATATCGGGGACGCCGGGTTGGCTTGGTAATGCTTCTGGTTTCCCTTGCGCACCGCCGTGACGAGACCCGCAGCCTCGAGCGCGGCGAGTTCCCGGTGCACGGACCCGATGCCGGATCCTGCTTGGCGCACGATCTCATTGGCGAAGTAGCTGCGGCCGGGGTTGCCGAACAGCAATCCCAGCACGCGCCTTTGCGTCTTGCCGAACAGCACGTCGCCAAGGCTCGTCTTCGATCCCATTTTGGGAATGATAAGTCCCAAATTGGGAACGGGCAAGTCGACTAGCTCTGGCCTATGAAGTCCAGCACCGCCCTGTTGAACTCGTCCGGCACCGATTCCGAGGCGCAATGCCCGCCCTCCGGCAGGATCTGCAGCTTCGCGCCGGGGATCTTCCTCGCCAGGTCCTCCGAGAAGTACGCCGGCGTGATGGCGTCGTCCTTTGCGCACAGCACCAGCGTCGGCGTTCTGATCTTGCCGAGCTCGGCCGAGCGGTCGAATGCCACGATGCCGTCGATGCGGCTCGCCACGACCTCGACCGGCGGGAAATGCTGGATGGTCAGCGCCTCGCGCTCGGCGAGCATCTTCTCGTTCTTCCGGATCCACCACGGCGGATAGAGGAAAAGCGTCGCGCCCTTGACGTAGGCCTCCTTGCCCACCTTCGTGAGCAGGTCGCGACGCACGGAAAACAGGTGGCGGAAGAAGAAATCCGCCTTGTCCCATGTCGCGAACAGCACCATGCGCTTCAGCCGCTCGGGGCTCCTGATCGCCAGCGTCTGGCCTATCGCGCCGCCGGTCGAATGGCCGACGAGATGGGCCTTGTCGATCTTCAGGTGGTCCATCAGCCGCACCAGGTCGTCGGTCATCTGGTCGACCGAGTACCTGATCTTCGAATGCGTGCTCTGCCCGGTGCCGCGATGGTCGTGGACGATCACGCGGTATTTCGCCGACAGCGCGGGAAGGTTAGGCTTCCAGTAGACGCCGACTCCTCCGAGCCCCGGCACGAGCAGCAGCGGCTCGCCCTCGCCGTGGGATTCATAATAGATTTCGGCGTCGCCTACGTTGATCTTTGGCATGGAGTGATTTTAGATGGCGAAGCGCCTTGCCTGGTCCGCGTTGCGAATGATCGCCGTCTTTTTCCTCCTGATCCACGGCTTCCTGTACCTGATGCAGGACCGGATGCTGTTCTTCCCGCGGCCGCTCGACCCGGATGTGCGCGCGGCGGTGCGCAGGGCGCTGCCGGCGGCGGAGGAGGTGACGCTCAAGACCGCCGACGGCCACCGGCTGCAGGGGTTGTTCGTGCCCGGCGGCCCGTCCGCGCTCATCTACTTCGGCGGCAACGCCGAGGAGGTGACCGGCTTCGCGCTCGACGCGCCCGAGCTTCCCGGCGTGTCGCTCGCGCTCTTCAACTACCGCGGCTACGGCGGCAGCACGGGCTCGCCCGGCGAGAAGGCGCTCTTCGCCGACGCGCTCGCGATCTACGACCATGTGGCGTCGCGGCCGGGCGTCGACGCGAAGCGCATCGTGGTGATGGGGCGCAGCCTCGGCTCCGGCGTGGCCACGTACCTGGCGACCCAGCGGCCGGTCAGCGCGGTGATCCTGGTGACGCCGTACGACAGCATCGCCGCCGTGGCGCAGGCGTCGTATCCCTTCGTGCTGGTCGACCTGCTGCTGCGCCACCGCTTCGACTCGCTGGCGCTCGCGCCGTCGGTCCAGGCGCCGGTGCTGATCCTCGCCGGCGCCGCCGACACGCTGATCCCGCCGACGCACGCGGCGGTGCTCGCCAAGGCCTGGAAGGGCCCGGTGACGAGCGTCGTGCTGCCGCGCGCGGGGCACAACGACATCGGCATGCACGACGGCTACTGGCGCGCGATCCGCGCCTTCCTGGCCCCTAGCTCCTCAGCAGCCGGTCGAGGTGCTCCAGGTCATTGATGACGCGCCATTCCGCCGCACCCGCGAGCTCGACCCGCTTCTGCCAGTCCTCCAGGCGCCCGATGTAGCGGCGCGGGTCTATGTTGTCGCTCTTCAGCTTCACCACGTTGACCGCCACTACGCGGATGTTCTTCAGGCTGATCGGGAAGTCGCGCACCGTCTGCTTGTCGAGCTCCTCCTGCATGTCGGAGAAGATGAGGATGGTCTTCCTCCCGGCGCCGGTCTCGTTGAGGAACAGCGCCCCCTGCAGCAGGCCGCCGGTGATGTCGGTGTAGGCGCTGCCGCGGGCGCTCCTCGTGAAGGATTCGACCTGCTCCTTGAAGGCGCGCTTCTGCGCGTTGGCCTGCGAGGGGCGCGCGTCGAAGGTGGCCTTGGCGATGATGTCCTTCTCGCTGAAGCTGCGGCTCCTCACCCGCGCGACGGCGAACGAGTCGCCCGACTGCAGCGTGCCGAGCAGGTAGTTGACGATCGCCTGCGCCTTGTCGATCTCGAGCGCATAGGTGCCCGAGGTGTCGACCAGCATGTAGATGGCGTGCGCGTGGCTCTTCGGGTCGCCGCAGGCGGGCAGCCAGGCGGCGCTCGCCGCGATGATGAAATTGCGCCGGTTCATCAGTGCCTCCTCACGGCGAGCTCGTCCGGGTCGATGGCGAAATCGGTCTTCTTCGCCGCGCCGCGCCCCTTGATCAGGCGCTCCGCGAGCAGCGGCAGCACGATCAGGATGTCGTAGAACGTGATCAGCAGCCGCGCCAGGTTGCGTACCAGCGTGCTCGCGAGCCGCAGCGCGAACGCCGCGCCCTGCGTGAGGATCACCAGCGCCGCGCCGAGCACCGTGCGCGCCGAGGCGATGAACGACTCGAGCGGCACCGCGACGAAGGCGAGCGCGAACGGCAGGATGAAGCCGAGCAGCATCTGGCCGGCGGTCGGGATGCGCGACAGCCAGCCGTCGGCCGGGGCGTGCTGCTGCACCGTGGCGAGCGACTGCACCAGCGCCGCCTTGTCCGCGATCATCATGTCCCGCATCAGCGCGAGCGCCGCCTCGATCCCGGCCAGCGTGACGAGCAGCGTCGCCGCCGCCCACATCAGCCGGCGCCGCGTGGTCTCGGACAGGCTGTGGATGCGCGGGAAGAGGTGCGTGATGCGCAGCGTCTCCATGAGGAAGAGCCCCATGGTGGCCTCGACGAAGATGATCACCAGCGCGGCGACATCCGATGTCCGCAGGCTCGCCGTCAGGTAGTCGCCGGCCCCCACCATCTCCGACATCGGCAGCGCGATCAGCTTGTAGTTGATGATCGCGCCGCCGGCGGCGATGGCGAGCACCAGCGTGGTGATCGCCAGCTGCGTCGCCGCCGAGACCGTCAGCGCGTGCTCGGCGTCCGGCGTCTTGTTGACGATGCCCTCGAACTTCTGCATCTGCGCGTCGATGTGCGCCGCCCGCTCGTTCAGGCTGGTCACGCGCCGGTCGGCCTGGGCGAGCGTCTGCTGCAGCGAGCGCCAGAACGGCATGAAGCCGTTGAGGATCTTGTGGCGCGACTCGTAGGCGTTGCGGTACTCGGTGATCGTGCGGTCGTGGATCTGGCGGATCGAGCGGTTGATCTCGTCCAGCACGCGCTGCACCACCTCGTTGCCGTTCTTCACCTTGGCCACCGCCTCGACGGCCTCGACCCACTCGGGCGGGGGCGGCGGCACCTCGCCGCACTTCCGGTAGTCCTCCTCGACGCGGGTGATCTCCGCGAGCAGCCGTTGCTGCAGCGCGGGGTAGCCCTCGAGGTCGCGCTTGACGAGCGCCGCGATGCGCTCGAACTCGCGCGCGATCTGCTGCTCGGTTTCCTCCCGGCCGTGCGCCAGCAGCACCTCGCGGTTGCGCATCCGCATGCGCATCGCCGCGGCGAG
>DASSPL010000265.1:0-5513 GCA_035699685.1 Burkholderiales bacterium
TTCCTCGAGTTCGAGCAGCCGATCGCGGAGCTCGAGCAGCGCATCGAGGAACTGCGCTACGTGCAGGACGACTCGGCGGTCGACATCTCCGAGGAGATCCAGCGCCTCACCAAGCGCAGCCAGACGCTCACCAAGGACATCTACGGCAAGCTTTCGCCGTGGCAGGTGGCGCTGGTGGCGCGCCATCCGCAGCGCCCCTACACCCTCGACTACGTGCAGACGCTCTTCACCCACTGGGAAGAGCTGCACGGCGACCGCACCTTCGCCGACGACGCGTCGATCGTCGGCGGCTTCGCCCGCTTCAACGGCGCCGCCTGCATGGTCATCGGCCACCAGAAGGGCCGCGACACCAAGGAGAAGATCGCCCGCAACTTCGGCATGCCGAAGCCCGAGGGCTACCGCAAGGCGCTGCGCCTGATGAAGCTCGCCGAGAAGTTCGGCCTGCCGGTGTTCACCTTCGTCGACACGCCCGGCGCCTATCCCGGCATCGACGCCGAGGAGCGCGGCCAGTCCGAGGCGATCGGCCGCAACCTGTTCGAGATGGCGCGCCTGCGCACGCCCATCATCCCCACCATCATCGGCGAAGGCGGCTCGGGCGGCGCGCTCGCCATCGCCGTCGGCGACGTGCTGCTGATGATGCAGTACGCCACCTATTCGGTGATCTCGCCCGAAGGCTGCGCGTCGATCCTCTGGCGCAGCGCCGAGATGGCGCCCGAGGCCGCCGAGGCGCTCGGCATCACCTCCAGCCGCCTGAAGACGCTCGGCCTGATCGACAAGATCGTGCCGGAGCCGCTGGGCGGCGCGCACCGCGATCCGCAGGCCGCAGGCCAGGCGCTCAAGCGCGCCCTCGCCGAGGCGCTGAAGCAGGTCCAGGAGAAGAAGCCGAAGGAGCTGGTGGAGCTGCGCCTTGAACGGCTCATGGGCTATGGCAAGTTCAAGGAAGCCACGGAGCGCTGAAGTCCCCGCCGCCGTCGGGCGGGCCATCGCAGACCTTCGCGGCAAGCGTTTCCTCGTCGGGCTCTCGGGCGGCGTCGACTCCGTGGTCCTCCTGCACGCGCTGGTGGGGCAGGGCGTGGATGTGCGGGCGGCGCACGTGCACCACGGCCTGAGTCCCAGCGCCGACCGCTGGGCCGCGTTCTGCCGGCGGCTGTGCAGGAAGCTGGACGTGCCCATCGTCGTGCGCCGCGTCCATCTGCCGAAGAAGACCGAGGCCCACGCCCGCACCGCACGCTATGCCGCGCTCAGGAAGCTGAGCTTCGACGTGCTGGTGCTCGCGCACCAGCTCGACGACCAGGCCGAGACGGTGCTCATGAGCCTCCTGCGCGGCGCCGGGCCGCGCGGGGCGCAGGGAATGCCCAGGAAAATTCGCTTCGACCGGCGCATCCTGCTGCGGCCGCTGCTCGACGTGCCGCGCGAGGCGATCGTCGCCTACGCTCGCAGCCATGCGCTCGAGTGGGTCGAGGACGAGAGCAACGCCTCGGACGCATTCACGCGCAATTTCATCCGCCTGCGCATCGCGCCGCTGCTTGCCGAGCGCTATCCGCGCTGGCGCGAGGCGCTTTCGCGCGCGGCCGGGCATTTCTCCAGGAAGGAAGTCGACCAGAGCGACCTGCTGCGCGAGTTCCTGGCCCGGCGCGGCCTGCGCGCGCCGAGCGAGGCGAAGCTCGTCGAGATGCTGAAGCAGCTCAACGCCGGCGGCGCCAATACGCTGATCGAGCACGATGGCGCGCAATTGCGTCTCTACCGTGGGAAAGTCATGGTGGGGAGGGCGGCGGACGAAGCCCCGTTCCAACCGGTGGCGTGGCGAGGCGAGGCGCGCATCGCGCTGCCCGCGCTCGGCGGGGAGGTGCGTTTCCGCAAGGCGCGCGGCCGCGGCATCGACGGGCGCTGGCTGCCGCTCGAGATCAAGCTGCGCTCGGGCGGCGAGCGGCTGCAGCCCGACGCGCGCAGGCCGCGAAGAACGCTCAAGAATCTCTTCCAGGAAGCGGGCGTGCCGCCGTGGCAGCGGAAAAAGTTACCGCTCCTTTACCGCGGCGACGAGCTCGTGTGGGCGCCGGGCCTCGGCGTCGACGCGCGTTATCAGGCTTCGCAAAAATCCTCCGGATTCGTCCCGGAATGGCGCCTAACCTGCTAAAATCTCAGCAAAATTTGCTAATAGCGGAGCATCTCGGAATGGCGCTGGAGCGCACCCTCTCGATCATCAAACCCGACGCAGTCAAGAAAAACGTCATCGGACAGATCCTCGCCCGCTTCGAGAAAGCGGGGCTGCGCGTGGTCGCCGCGCGCATGATGCATCTCTCGCGCGCCGAAGCCGAGGGCTTCTATGCCGTGCATCGCAGCCGCCCGTTCTTCAAGGACCTGGTCGACTTCATGGTGTCGGGCCCGGTGCTGGTGCAGGTGCTCGAAGGCGACAACGCCATCGCGAAGAACCGCGAGCTGATGGGCGCGACCGATCCGAAGAAGGCCGACAAGGGCACGATCCGCGCCGACTTCGCCGAGTCGATCGACGCGAACGCCGTGCACGGCTCCGACAGCGCCGAGAACGCGCGCACCGAAGTCGCCTACTTCTTCCCCGCCTGCGAGGTTTTCTCGCGGTGAACCTCATCGGCCTGGACGCCGCCGGTCTCGCACGCTACTTCGAAGAGCAGGGCGAGAAACCGTTCCGCGCGCGCCAGGTCCTGAGGTGGATCCACCAGCAGGGCGAAACCGACTTCGCCCGCATGAGCGACCTGGCGAAGGCGCTGCGCGAGAAGCTCGCCGCGGGCGCCCGCGTCGACCCGCCGGTCATCGTCGGCGACCAGGTCGCGGAAGACGGCACGCGCAAGTGGCTGTTGAAAGTCGACGAGGCCAACGCCGTCGAGGCCGTGTTCATCCCCGAGGCCAATCGCGGCACCCTGTGCGTATCGAGCCAGGCCGGCTGCACGCTCGACTGCGCGTTCTGCTCGACCGGCAAGCAGGGCTTCAACCGCAACCTCACCACGGCCGAGATCATCGGCCAGCTCTGGCTCGCCAACAGGCTGCTGCTCATTGATCGTCAGGGTGAAAGGCCGGTCACCAACGTGGTGATGATGGGCATGGGCGAGCCGATGCTCAACCTCGACAACGTGATCCCGGCGCTGCGCCTGATGCTCGACGACCACGCCTACGGCCTGTCGCGCCGCCGCGTGACGGTGTCGACCTCGGGCGTGATCCCGGGCATGGACCGGCTGCGCGAGGAGTGCCCGGTGGCGCTCGCCGTCTCGCTGCACGCGCCGAACGACGAGCTGCGCGACCGGCTGGTGCCGGTGAACCGCAAGTATCCGCTGCGCGAGCTGATCGCCGCCTGCAACCGCTACCTCGAGACCGCGCCGCGCGACTTCATCACCATGGAGTACGTGATGCTCGACGGCGTGAACGACAGCGACGCGCACGCCCGCGAGCTGGTCTCGATCGCGGCGCGCGTGCGCTGCAAGTTCAACCTGATCCCGTTCAATCCGTTCCCGGCTTCGGAATTCGCGCGCTCGGGGGCCGAGCGCATCCGCCGCTTCGCCGAGATCCTGCAGCGTGCGGGACTCACCGTCACGACCAGAAAAACGCGCGGCGACGACATCGCCGCCGCCTGCGGCCAGCTGGCCGGCGATGTCGCCGACCGTACGCGCCGCCAGGCGTTCTATCGCCTGAAAGAGGTGCGCGCATGAGGGGAGCCGCCGTTCTTTCGCTGGCGCTGCTGGCCGGCTGTGTCTCGCAGGCCGAGGGGCCCGCCACCAACACCGGCACCATCACCGGGGAGGTGGGCGACCCGCGCAACCGCGCGCGCGTGCATACCGAGCTCGCCTCGGTGTACTACGAGCGCGGCAACATGGGGATCGCGCTCGAGGAGCTGCGCCTCGCCTCGGCCGCCGACCGCAACTACGCTCCCACGCACAGCCTGTTCGGCCTGGTGTACATGGAGCTGCGCGAGACCAAGCTCGCCGAAGACAGCTTCCAGCGCGCGCTCAGCCTGTCGCCGAGCGATCCCGAGATCAACCACAACTTCGGCTGGTTCCTGTGCCAGAACGCGCGCGAGAAGGAATCGATCGGCTACTTCATGCAGGCGGTGCGCAACCCCCTGTATGCCGCGCCGTGGCGCTCGTACGCCGCCGCCGGCTCGTGCAGCCTGCGCGCCAACAACGCGAAGGACGCGGAGGACTACTTCCAGCGGGCGCTGAAGCTCGACCCCGACGAGCCGACCTCGCTCCTGCAGCTCGGCAAGATCCGCTACCGCCAGGGCAATATCGACGATGCGCGCAAGCTGCTCTCGCGGCACCTGAAGCTCGCCTCGCCCACGGCCGAGTCGCTGTGGCTCGCGGTGCGCATCGAGCGGCGCACGGGCCAGCGCGTCGCCGAGCAGAGCTACGCCAACCAGCTGCGCCGGCGCTTCCCCGGCTCGCCCGAATACCAGGCCCTGCAGCGGGGACAATATGAGTGAATCCGGCACTGTGGGCTCCGAGCTGCAGGCGGCGCGCGAAGCGCTCGGCCTCTCCATCGCCGACGTCGCGCAGCAGCTGAAGTTCGCGCCGCGCCAGCTCGAGGCGCTGGAGCAGGGGCGCTTCGACCTCCTGCCGGGCGGCACCTTCGCGCGCGGCATGGTGCGCAGCTATGCGCGGCTCCTCAAGCTGGAGGCCGAGCCGCTGCTCGAGCGCATGAACGGGCGCTTCCAGGCCCCCGATGCCGACACGCTCGCCGCGCGCTACAGCCAGCCGGTGCCGTTCTCCGACAATGCGCGCCGCTCCACCTTCGTCTATCTCGGCCTTTCGCTCGGCATCCTGGCGATCGGCGGGGGCGTCGGCTACCAGTGGTATCGCGAGCACAGCGCGCCGGCACAGGCGCAGGCCAAGCGCCAGCCGCAGGTCGCGGCCGCAGCCAAGGCGCCGGCGGCCAGCACCCCGCGGCCGGCGCAGAGCGCGCCGCGGCCGCAGCCGCAAGCCCAGCCCAAGGTGGTCGAGACGTCCGCCACGGTCCAGGTAGCCGCCGCCGCGGCCCCGAAGCCGCCCGAGCCCGTGGTCGAGAAAGCTGCGCCGAAGGTGCTCACCGGCGGGCTGAACCGCCTGGTGATCACCTGCGAGGAAGAGGCCTGGATCGAGGTGAAGGACGCCAACGACCGCATGCTGGTCTCATCCCTCAACCCGAAGGGCGCCGAGCGGGTCGTGCAATCGCGCGGGCCGCTCACGCTCGTCATCGGCAACCCGGCGAACGTGCGCGTCGTGCACAACAACAAGCCGGTCGATCTCGCCCCGCACACCAAGCTCGGCGTCTCCCGCTTCACCTTGCAATGAACCGGCGTCGTTCCACGCAGGTCCGGGTCGGCAACGTCCTGATCGGCGGCGGCGCGCCGGTGGTGGTGCAGTCGATGACCAACACCGACACCGCCGACGTGGCCGCGACCGTGCGCCAGGTCGCGGAGCTGGCGCAGGCCGGCTCCGAGCTCGTGCGCATCACCGTGAACACGCCCGAGGCGGCCGCCGCGGTGCCGCGCATCCGCGAGCGGCTCGACG
>DASSPL010000266.1:0-7576 GCA_035699685.1 Burkholderiales bacterium
GGCATCTACCTGCTGCCCAACCTGTTCACCACCGGGGTGCTGTTCTGCGGCTTCTTCGCCATCGTGCAGGCGATGAACGGCCGCTTCGAGACGAGCTGCATCGCCATCTTCGTCGCCATGGTGCTCGACGCCATGGACGGCCGCGTGGCGCGCTGGACCAACACGCAGAGCGAGTTCGGCGCGCAGTTCGACTCGATCGCCGACATGGTGGCGTTCGGCGCCGCCCCGGCGCTCGTCGCCTACACCTGGACCCTGAACGACCTCGGCACGCTCGGCTGGGTCGGCGCGTTCATCTACTGCGCCGGCACCGGGATTCGCCTCGCGCGCTTCAACGCCAACATCGCGGTGGTCGACCGGCGCTACTTCCAGGGCCTGCCGAGCCCGTCGGGCGCGGCGGTGATGACCGGGCTGGTCTGGGCGTTCACCGATTTCGGCGTCGACCCGGTCGACTCGGCGTGGCTGCCGTACCTCGCCTGGGCGGTGGCGGTGTTCGCCGGCATCACCATGGTGTCGAACGTGCCGTTCTGGAGCTTCAAGGAAGTGAACTGGAAGAAGCGCGTGCCGCTGTGGGTGCTCGGCGCGGCGGTGATCGCGCTCTCCGTGGTGGCTTTCCGGCCGCCGCTCATCCTCTGGCTGCTGTTCCTCGCCTATGCGTTCTCCGGCTACGTGATGTGGGGGATGGGCCACCGCGCGCGGCCGATCCTGCCCGAGGAATAGTTACTTAAAGACGTCCTTTACCAGCAGGTTCGGCAGCCAGGTCGCGAGCTCCGGGAAGAAGATCACCAGCAGCAGCACGACGCCGTCGCCGATGAAGAACGGCACCGTGCCCTTGACCACCTCCTGCAGCGGGATGCGCGAGGTGCCGCTCACCGCGAAGAGGTTCAGCCCCACCGGCGGCGTGACCACGCCCATCTCGATGTTGAGCGTCAGCATGATGCCGAGCGCCACCGGGTCGATCTTCATGGCATACGCCACCGGGAAGATCACCGGCACGGTGAGCAGGATCATCGCCACGCCGTCCACGAACATGCCGAGGATCAGCAGCACGCCCATGTAGGCGAAGATGAAGCCGAGCGGCGTGAGGCCCCAGCTGACGATGGTGTCGGTGATCTTCTGCGGCCAGTACATGTTGGCGGCGAGGAACTGGAACACGCCGACGCTGCCGATGAGGAACAGGATCACGCCCGTGAGGTTCATGGCGCGTATCGCTGTCGGCAGCAGCTGGCGCACGAACTCGCCGCCGCCGACGATCAGCCCATAGAGCATGGCGTAGCCGCACGCGGCGGCGGCGGCCTCGGTGGGCGTGAAGACGCCGCCGTAGAGCCCGCCGAGGATCACGACCGGCATGCCGAGCGCGGGCAGCGCGCCCTTCGACTCGCGCCAGGCGCGCGCCGCGTCGAACCTGCCGCCGCGCGGCAGCTTGAGCCACAGCGCGATGACGATGATGCTGATGATGTTGCCGAGCGCCAGCAGCAGCCCCGGGATCACGCCGGCGAAGAACAGGCGCACCACCGAGGTCTCCGTGACGATGCCGTAGATCAGCAGCGGAATGCTCGGCGGAATCAGGATGGCGATGCCGCCGGCGGTGGCGACCAGCCCGCCCGACAGCCAGTCGGGATAGCCGCGCTTCCTCATCTCCGGGATGGCGATCACCGACATCGCCGCCGCCATGGCCACGCTCGAGCCCGAGATCGCGCCAAAGAGGATGCAGGCGACGACGGTGGCGACGCCGAAACCGCCCGGCAGGTGGCCGACCAGCGAATCGGCGAAGCTGAACAGCTGCCGGATCAGCCCGGTCTTCTCCATCAGGAAGCCGGCGAAGATGAACAGCGGAATGGCGGTGAGCGAGTAGCGCGCGATGAAGCTGAAGAACTGGCGGAAGATGACGTTCGGCTCGAGCAGCGGGTCGACGAAGATGTAGGCCGCCGCCGCGGCCGACAGCGCGATGCCGATCGGCACCGCGAGCAGCAGCAGCGCGAAAAGCACGATGGCGACGATGGCCATCAGTGCGTCCCGTCCGCTTCTTCCTTCGCCTCCACCAGCACCGTGCGCCCGCGCAGCGCCTGCACCGCGCGATAGATCTGGAACAGCATCGTGATGGCCATGAAGGCGAAGGACACGAGCAGCACGGCGAGGAACGGCCACATCGGGAAGGCCAGGCTCTCGGTGCGCGACTCGTACTTGAGGGCGTCCTCCACCTCCGGGATGCCCCACCACACCACCGCCGCCATGAAGGCGCACGCAAGGAGAAGGGCCACCAGCTTGACGATCTCCGCCGCGCGCCGCCAGCGGCCGCCGAACACGTTGAACAGCTCCGGGACGAGCGTCACCGTGAGGTGCGCTTCACGCCGCTGCGAGACGCTGAAGTAGAAGAACACCCCCGAGAGGATGAAGAAGGTGACCGCGTCCTGCTGCCAGTCGAACGAGGCGCCGAGCACGTAGCGGCGGCCGACTTCGAGCAGCGCGAGCAGGGTGGCGCCGACGAACAGGACCGCCCCGGCGTACGCCAGGAAGCGGTCCTGGAACGCACGCCAGGCGGCGTACGCCTTCTCCACCTAGCGGATGACGATCCTGGAGGCGTGCCGGGAGCAGTCCACCTTCTCGATCCAGGAGGATCCGGGCGGGTTCTGCTGCGACAGCTCCTGGCCTTCCTTCTTGAACTCGTCGACCAGCTTCTGCCCCGCGGGCGGCATCTTGCTCTTGATCCAGCGCGTCGGGCCGTCGCCGAGCGCGCTGGTGAAGCGGGCGACCTCGGCCGGCGTCATCCAATAGACCCCGGGCTTCGACGGATCCTTGGTGCCGTACTTCTCATAGGTCATCTTGTCGACGCACCAGTTGAGCTCCTTCTGCAGCTGGATCGTCTCGGTGACGAGCCCTTCGAGCGCCTTCTGCGTCGGCGCCGGCAGCCGGTCCCACCAGCGCCGGCTGGCGCTCACCATGTAGTAGTCGCCGGTGAACACGCCGGCGCCGCCGGTCGTGTAGTAGGGCGCCTGCTCGCGCACGCCGAGCCAGCCGCCGATGCTCGTCATCACGCCGTCGATGACCCCGGATTCGATGGCGGTCGGCACCTCGCCGAACGCCATCACCACCGGGTTCGCCTTCCACGCCTCGAGCACCGGGTTTTCCGCCGGCCCCATGCTGCGCACCTTGCGGCCGCTGAAGTCCTCGGGCTTCAGATAGCGCTTCTTGGCGCCGACGCCCATGCCGAAGCTCATGTGGCCGGCGCCGAGCACGCGAATCAGCTGCTGCTTCTGCAGCCGCTCGACCAGCGTCTGGTAGGTCTTGGTCTTCTCGAGGTTGTCGACCGCGCCGACGGTGGTCATGATGCCCGGGCCGACCACCGCCATCATGTACGGATCGACCGGCGCCGCCTTGCCCATCTGCATCCAGGTCATCTCGAGGTTGCCCTGGCGCATGGCCTCGAAGGCTTCAGGAATCGTGTACAGCGCTCCGGCGTAATAGAGGCGCGCTTCGCTGCCCGGAATCACCTGCGGAAGGCGATCGCCGAAGTGCTTCATCGCCAGGCCGGCCGGATGCGGCGGCGGCGTGAAGTCGGCGACGAACCGCAGCACCACCGGCTTGGGCGCCTGCGCATGCGCAACGCCGGCGAGCGCAAGCGCGCACGCCGTTAAAGCGATCAGCTTTCTCATGGGTGCTCCTCCTGTAGTAGATTCTAGCGAGGAGGAGGCTTATGAAAAGCTTAAGCATGCTCGCCGTCGCGATATTGCTGGCGGCCTGTAAAGGTGCACCGCAGCAGTCGTCAGAGGAGTTGCGCGCCACCGCCGGCCTGCAGCCGACGAAGGGCAACAAGACCTTCGGCGAGGCGACTTTCGAGCCGGCCCCGGGCGGCAAGGTGCGCGTCGTCGTCTTCGCGCAGGGGCTGCGCCCCGACCGGGAGCATGGCTTCCACATCCACGAGGCCGGCGACTGCAGCTCCGGCGACGGCATGAGCGCCAAGGGCCACTTCAACCCGCATGCCAAGCCGCACGGCCACCCGTCGAGCGCCGAGCGGCACGCCGGCGACCTGCCTTCTCTCAGATCGGACAAGGGCGGTCGCGCCAAGCTCGACGTCACCGTCGACGGCATCACCCTGACCGCGGGGCCGGCGAGCATCATCGGCCGCGGCCTGATCATCCATGCCGATCCCGATGACTACAAGACGCAGCCGACCGGCAACGCCGGGGCGCGCCTCGCCTGCGGAGTGATCAAGGCCGGCTAGGCGGGGTTACGTGCGACGAGCTGCCGCGCGATGATGATGCGCTGCATCTCGTTCGTTCCCTCGCCGATGCACATGAGCGGCGCGTCGCGGTAGTAGCGCTCGATGTTGAACTCCTTGGAATAGCCGTACGCGCCGTGGATGCGCATCGCCTCGGTGGCGTTCTCGAGCGCCGCCTCGGAGGCGAAGAGCTTCGCCATGCCGGCCTCCATGTCGCAGCGCTCGCCGCGGTCGTAGGCGCGCGCCGCCCGCTCCACCAGCAGCCTCGCCGCCTCGACGCGCGTCGCCATGTCGGCGAGCTTGAGCTGGATCGCCTGGTGCTCGCAGATCGGCTTGCCGAAAGTCTTCCTCACCTGCGCGTAGGCGACCGACTCCTTCAGCGCGGCATTCGCCACGCCCACCGCCCGCGCCGCGACGTTGATGCGGCCGAGCTCGAGCCCGCCCAGCACCTGCTTCAGCCCCTGGCCTTCCTCGCCGCCGATCAGGTTGGCCGCGGGCACGCGGTAGCCGTCGAACACCAGCTCGGCCGAGTCGATGCCCTTGTAGCCGAGCTTTTCCAGCTTGCGGCTGGGCGTGAATCCCGGACCTTTTTCACAGATGAACGCGCTCATCGCCTGGCCTTCGGTCTTCACCAGCAGCGCCACGACGTGCCCATGGATACCGTTGGAGATCCACGTCTTGACGCCGTTGACCACATAGTCGGCGCCCTCCCTGCGCGCGCTCGTCTTGATGGCGCGCAGATCCGTGCCGCAGTCGGGCTCGGTCAGGGCCAGCCCGCCGCGCAGCTCGCCCGCGGCGAAGCGCGGCAGAAAGCGGCGGCGCTGCTCCTCGGTGCCGGCGCGCTGCACGAGCGAGGCCATGATGAGGTGCGAATTGATGATGCCGGCGAGGGACATCCACACCTCGCTGATGTGCTCGATGAGGCGCGCGTAGGTGCTCGCCGAAAGGCCCAATCCGCCGTATTCCTCGCGGATCGTGCAGCCAAAAAGCCCCATCGCCCGCATCTTGTCGACGATCGCGGCCGGCCAGACGTCCTTCGCCTCGAGCTCGCGCACGTGAGGCCGCACTTCGCGCTCGAGGAAGCGCGCCAGCGCGTCGAGCAGCGGCGCCTCGCGGTCTTCCTGTGATGGATTCATCAAGTCCCTCCCAAACGTAAGACTTCTACAGCCGCCTTTACCGATGGCGCAACTGCCGCCATGATGCGGTCATGGAAGGCAATACCCGCAACTCCACTTTCGCACGCATCGGGCGCAGCTATCCGCGCCTCGCCCCGGACAACACCCCCGCGCCGCGCCGTCGCGGCCTTGGCCGCTACCGCGTCACGGGCGCCGTCATCGCATTGCTATCGGCTCTCGGCCTGATCGGCTGGTTGCTCGCCCGGTAGCTGCGCCCCCGCGAGTCCCTCGCGCACCCACTGCGCGAAGCGGTGGCAGTCGAATTCCTGCGGCACGTAGTACCCGTGGTCGAACTCGCGCGACTGCATGCCCTGCTGCTGCCATTCGCAATTGCGCGAGTCCTGCCGGTTGGTGATGTCCCATAGCGCGACGTAGTGCTGGAGGATCTCGTCGGCGAGCGGCAGCCGCTCCGGCTCGAACAGCCAGTCGTAGACGATGCGCACGCTTTCCGGCCCGGTCGGCGTCAGCATGTGCGAGTTGACGTAGTCCGGGTGCACGTTGAGGAACAGCCCCGGCGGCAGCATCGCGGGGATGTAGAGCGTGCGCCGCTCCTCGCCATTGAGCGTCGAAATGGGTGGCAGGCGCGCGGTCCCGTCCAGCGTGAGGGTCGCGGCCCCGGCGGCATATTCGGCGCTCGTTTCACCGCCCCTCAGCCCCCAGGCGCCCGCGTCGCGGTACGCCGTCACCACGCGGCACAGCTCGGGATGCACCGGCGGGCAATGGAAGCATTCGGAGAAGTTCTCGGCGAGCAGCTTCCAGTTCGCCTTGACCTCGACCACCATGCGCTTGCCGATGCGCAGCTCGGCGAGCCGGTAGCGCTCGAACTGCCTCTGCAGCTCCGCGACGTCCAGCGGGTCGGCCGCCTTCCCGGCGAGATTGACGAACACGAAGCCGCCCCAGGTCTCGCACGCCACGCCGTAGAGCTGGAAGTCCTCCAGGCGGAAGTCGGGCGTCGGCATGCGCCGCGGCGTCGCCACCAGCTGGCCGGCGAGGTCGTAGGTCCACGAGTGATAGGGGCACACGATGCGCCGGCGGGCGAAATTGCCCTGTTCCTCGGTGCACAGCACCGAGCCGCGGTGGCGGCAGGTGTTGTGGAAGGCGCGCAGCCCGGTCTCGTCTCTCACCACCACCAGCGACTGCGTGCCGATCCGCACGACCCGCCAGTCGCCGGCATGGGCGAGCTCCTCTTCCCGGGCGACGGCGATCCAGCGCCGGTACCAGAAGGCCTCCAGCTCGCGCCGGTAGTGGCCGGGGTCGTGGTACCAGGCCGCCGGCAGGCCGGCCTCCAGCCGGGTCAGGGCGATCCTTGTCACGGTCCAAGAGTAAAGCTATAGTCGGCGCATGCAACAGGCCTCTGCTTTCCTTCTCTCGCTCGCGCTCCTCGCGCTGGGCGGCCTGCTGCTGCGCCCCGCGCGCTAACTACTCCTGCCTACAATCCGTGCTGTGACGGCCCTGCAAAAGGGGCAAGGACCATTCCTATGGCAAAAGAACGCTTGATCATTTTCGACACCACCATGCGCGACGGCGAGCAGAGCCCCGGCGCCTCGATGACGCGCGACGAGAAGCTGCGCATCGCCAAAGCGCTGGAGCGCATGCGGGTCGACGTGATCGAGGCCGGCTTCCCGGCCTCGTCCAACGGCGACTTCGAGGCCGTCAAGGCGATCGCCGGCACGGTGCGCGAGTCGACGGTGTGCGGCCTGTGCCGGGCGAACGACCGCGACATCCAGCGCGGCATCGACGCGCTCGCCGGCGCGAAAGGGCCGTGGCGCATCCACACGTTCATCGCCACCAGCGCGCTGCACATGGAGAAGAAGCTGCGCATGACGCCGGAGCAGGTGCTGGAGCAGGCGAAGCTCTCGGTGCGCTTCGCGCGCAAGCACTGCCCGGACGTCGAGTTCTCGCCCGAGGACGGCAGCCGCTCCGACCTCGACTTCCTCTGCCGCGTGCTGGAGGCGGTGATCAAGGAGGGCGCGGGCACCATCAACAGCCCCGACACGGTCGGCTACGCGGTGCCCCAGCAGTTCGGAGAGCTGATCAGGAAAATACGCGAGCGCGTGCCCAACTCGGACAAGGCGGTGTGGAGCGTGCATTGCCACAACGACCTCGGCATGGCGGTCGCCAACTCCCTCGCCGCGGTGCAGATCGGCGGCGCGCGCCAGATCGAATGCACCATCAACGGCCTGGG
>DASSPL010000267.1:0-3025 GCA_035699685.1 Burkholderiales bacterium
GCTCGTCGTGCTGGTGAAGAGGTTGCGCAGGCATACCGCGCCGTCGATGTTGAAGTCCTGCTTGCCGGTCGAGGGCGAGATCGACGCCGCATCCGTAGCGGCGCCGGCGGTCGAGTTGTTGTTGATGATGACCAGGCCCGCCGTGGGCGGCACGCCATTGCCGGTGCCGAAGATCTGCGCGGCGTTGGCTGCGGGCAGCGGCGGCGGCACGCCGGCCACCGGCGCGGCGCCGAAGCTGTAGCCGCAGAGATTGTCTTTTACGCTGGCCTTGGCGTACGAGTTCGCATAGGTGAGCGCCACCGGCAGCGTGGCGAGCGCGTAGTGCGTCGCGTGCAAGAGGTCCGAGTCCGCTTCCCACCCGAATTGGCGCAGGCGGGTGAGGGCGTCGGCCGCCTGTTCGGCTGCTGAGCTCCCGGTCACGAGGCCCTGGGCGGCGAGCGCGGCGCAGCGATTGCCGGCCACGGTCGAATTCACCAGCGCGAGGAGCGGCGAGCTCGCGTTGGACGGCGCGTAGGCCGCGCACGGCTGGTAGAGGTTGGCGAGCGTGAAGTAGTCGTAGAGGGGGCGGGCGATGGCGCTTGCGGGAAGCGTGGTGGCGCCGCGCCGGATGGTGACCCCTGCGGGCGCGTTCAGGTTCACGTTCGGCTCGCCCACCGCGACGCCGTCGATCAGGCCGGCCGTGTCCTGTTCGGCCGCCGCGATGGCCGCGCCCCCGCCGTTGGACACGCTCGACGCGATGACGAGCGTGTTGGCCGGCGTGATGGTCCGGAAGCGCACGCCGTCCTGGAGCATGCCGTGCTTCTGGTTGATCATGTAGAAGGCGAACTCGATGGCGCGGAGCGTATCGCGGCCCCAGTCCTTTTCCGGGTTCTGTTGCGAATGCGCGTGCTTGTAGGCCCAGCGGTTCGGGAACGCGGAGTTGTATGCCGCGAGGTCGCTCGCCGACAGGTTGGCGGTGAACTGCGAGAACAGGCCCGCGGCCCCGGCGTCGAAGCGTGGTCCCAGCAAAACGTTGACGGCGTTCGCGGCGAGGTCGTGGCCGCCGTTGCCCGTGCCCTTGTCGGTGTACGCCACCGCGCAGCCCTTCTTCAGGCCCCATTCGCCGGCGGTTCCGATCGCGCCGTAGACGCCGCGCGAGCCGCTGGAGGTCGCGCTGACGATGCAGGGGCTCGTGGTGCTGAAGGTATTGGGGATCTGCACCATGAGCGTCACGTTCTGGCGGCCCGTGCCGTCGTCGGCGAAGACGATATGTTCCTCCCCCGCCACCTTGCCTTCGGCCGTCGTCGCGGTGCCGCTCGCGTCCACGTTCGGGCCGTAGAGCGTTCCGTAGCCGCCGTTGGCGGTCATGTCCACCAGGGCGCGGTAGTTGTTGTAGATGGCGAGGCGCCGAAGCTCGGCCACCGTGGGATTGGTGGCGACGGCGACGGCAGGCGCGGCCCCCGCGAGCCCGCTCTTGCCCAGCCCTGCCGTCAGCAGGTCGTCGGTGGTGCCGTCGTAAGTCTTCGATTCGATGGCACCGCGAAGGAACGCGGGTCGGTCGTTCGACACGCCGGGCGGCTCCTGGGTGCCGCCACCGTCATTGTCGCTGCACGCAGACAGGGCTGTGAGCGCGAGTGCGGCCAGCGCCGCGCGAATCATGGTCGACATGGATTTCCTCCTGATTGTGTGGAAGGGCACGCCTGCAATGCGCATGCCACCTCGCGACCTTTGCCAAGTGCCTGATCCTGCGTGGCCCGCCGTGCCGGAATATTGCATCGAGTCCCGGAATCCGGACAAACGTCCGGACTTCCGGACAAAGCGGTTGGCTTTTCAGTGGCTGCGCTCGGGCGTGAGGATCGAGAGCTTCTGGTAGAGCGTCGCGCGCGAGATGCCGAGCAGCTCGGCGGCGAGGATCTTCTTGCCCTCGGCCGCGGCGAGCGCCGAGCGGATGGCGCTGCGCTCGGCATCGGCGACGACATCGGCGAGCTTCAGCGTCGGGCGTTCGCCGTGACGGGCCGTGCTGCCGACCCGCGGCAGCACCAGCGTGAACTCCTCGGCCGACAGGCGCGGACTGTCCGAGTTGAGCGTCACCTGCTCGAGCACGTTGCGCAGCTCGCGGATGTTGCCGGGCCAGCCATAGGCGGAAAGCACCGCGAGCGCCGTCGGCGTGACCTCGCGCTGCGGGCGGCCCGAGCGGCGCGCGATGTCCTCGAGGATGTGGTCGGTCAATGCCTCGAGGTCGGCCACGCGGTCGCGCAGCGGCGGCAGCTCGATCGGCAGCACCGAGAGGCGATAGTAGAGGTCGGAGCGGAAGCGGCCCATGGAGACCATCTGGCGCAGGTCCACGCTCGAGGCGGCGATCACGCGCACGTCCACCTTGGCGACGCGGTTCGACCCCAGGGGCTCGACTTCCTTCTCCTGCAGCACGCGCAGCAGCTTGGCCTGGGTCGCCATGGGCATGTCGCCCACCTCGTCGAGGAAGAGGGTGCCGCCGTTGGCGAGCACGAACTTGCCGTCGCGGCCGCGGCGATCGGCGCCGGTGTAGGCCGAGGGCGAGGCGCCGAAGAACTCGGCTTCCAGCAGCGCGTCGGGAATCGCGGCGACGTTCACGCCGATGAACGGGCCGTGGGCCCGCGGGCTTGCGGAGTGGATCGCCTGGGCGAGAACTTCCTTGCCGGTGCCCGTCTCGCCCAGCAGCAGCACCGTGGTGTCCACCTGCGCGGCGCGCCGCGCCTGGCGCTTGGCCTCCATGGCCGCGGCGGAGCTGCCGATGAAATTGGAGAAGGTGTACTTGGCCCTGCGCTCCTCGGCGAGCGATTTCTGGATGTCGGCGAGCTGCGTCTCGAGCCGCTGGAACTTGGACACCAGCGGCTGCAGGTACTGCAGGCGGTCGAAGAGCATGAATCCCGCGGCGCCGATCACGCGCCCGCGCTCGTCCTTGATGGGCACGCGCATCACCACGAAGGACTCGTCGCCGAACTGCATGATGTCGAGCATGATCGGCTCGCCGGTGCGCACCACCTCGCGCATGAGGCTGTTGGGGATC
>DASSPL010000268.1:0-5318 GCA_035699685.1 Burkholderiales bacterium
GTTCCAGAGCTCGAAGATGCGCCGCTGGAACAACTTCACCACCGGCCAGATCTACGAGTCGGTGATCAAGAAGGAGCGCCGCGGCGACTACCTCGGCGGCACCGTCCAGGTGATCCCGCACATCACCGACGAGATCAAGGCCTTCATCAAGCGGGGCGCCGGCGAGGCCGACGTGGCCATCGTCGAGGTCGGCGGCACGGTCGGCGACATCGAGTCGCTGCCGTTCCTCGAAGCCATCCGGCAGATGGGGTTGGAACTGGGTCGCAATAACGTTTGCTACATACATTTGACGCTTGTTCCATACGTCGCGGCGGCCGGCGAGATCAAGACCAAGCCGACGCAGCACTCGGTCAAGGAGCTGCGCGAGATCGGCATCCAGCCCGACGCCATCGTCTGCCGCACGCTCGCGCCGCTGCCCGATGATGAAAGGCGAAAGATCGCGCTCTTCTGCAACGTGCAGAAGGAAGCGGTGGTCTCCGCCTGGGACGTCGACTCGATCTACAAGATCCCGCAGATGCTCCACGACCAGATGGTCGACGAGATCGTCTGCCACAAGCTCGGCATCCTCGCGCGCGCGGCGGACCTCTCGGCCTGGCGCAAGCTCGTCCATGCCCAGGAGAACCCCGAGCACCAGGTCGACATCGCCTTCGTCGGCAAGTACGTCGACCTGCAGGACTCCTACAAGTCGCTGAACGAGGCGCTGCGCCACGCCGGCATCCATACCGGGGCGAAGGTCAACATCCATTACCTGGATTCCGAGGAGCTGGAGAAGGCCGGCCTTGGCGTGCTGGAGAAGATGGACGCCATCCTGGTCCCCGGCGGCTTCGGCAAGCGCGGCACGGAGGGCAAGATCCGCGCGATCCGCTACGCGCGCGAGAACGGCGTTCCGTACCTCGGCATCTGCCTCGGCATGCAGCTCGCCACGATCGAGTTCGCGCGCAACGTCTGCGGCCTGGCGGGCGCCAACAGCACCGAGTTCGACCAGGACACGGCGCACCCCGTAGTGGCGCTGATCACCGAATGGCTGGACCGCACCGGCCGCATCGAGAAGCGCACGGAGAAGTCCGACCTCGGCGGCACGATGCGCCTGGGCGCGCAGAAGTGCCCGGTCGAGGAGGGGACGCTGGCGGCATCGATCTACGGCCCGGAAGTCAATGAGCGGCACCGGCACCGCTACGAGGTGAACAACATCTACGTGCCGCAGCTCGAGGCGAAGGGCTACAAGGTCTCGGCGCGCACGCCGAGCGAGAACCTGCCCGAGATGATGGAGCTGCCGGGCCACCCGTTCTTCATCGGCGTGCAGTTCCACCCCGAGTTCACGTCCACGCCCCGCGCCGGCCATCCGCTGTTCAAGGCTTTCGTGCAGGCCGCCCTGCGACAGCGTGCCCGCGCCCAGCGGCCGGGCGGCACCCTTTCAGTAGTCGCGGCGTGAAGCTCTGCGGTTTCGAAGTCGGCCTCGACCGGCCGCTATTCCTCATTGCCGGCCCGGATACGCTGGAGAGCGAAGCTCTGTGCCTCGACGTCGCCGGGCAGCTCAAGGAGCACACCGGCAAGCTCGGCGTGCCCTACATCTTCAAGGGCTCGTTCGACAAGGCGAACCGGACTTCGGGCAAGAGCTACCGCGGACCGGGGATGGAGGAGGGGCTGCGGATCCTCGCCAAGGTGAAGAAGCAGATCGGCGTGCCGGTGCTGACCGACGTGCATGAGGACACGCCGCTCGCGGAGGTGGCGGCGGTGGTCGACGTGATGCAGACGCCCGCGTTCCTCTGCCGGCAGACCAACTTCATCCGCAGCGCCGCGGCGCAGGGCAAGCCGCTCAACATCAAGAAGGGCCAGTTCCTGTCGCCGTGGGAGATGAAGAACGTGGTCGAGAAGGCCGCCAGCACCGGCAACCGGCAGCTCCTGGTGTGCGAGCGCGGCTTCAGCTTCGGCTACAACAACCTGGTGGTCGACATGCGCGGCCTCGCCGCGATGCGCGAGACCGGCTTTCCCGTCGTGTTCGACGCGACGCACTCGGTGCAGCTGCCCGGCGGGCAGGGCACGGCTTCCGGCGGCCAGCGGGAGTACATCCCGGTCCTTGCGCGCGCGGCCGTCGCCGCGGGGGTGTCCGGCGTGTTCATGGAGACGCATCCGAAGCCGGACGAGGCCCTGTGCGACGGGCCGAACTCGTGGCCGCTCGCGATGATGAAGGAGCTGCTCGAGACGCTGGTGGAGCTCGATCGCACCGTCAAGAAGAAAGGTTTCGCTGAAATGAAAGTGAAGAGCCAATGAGCTCCATCGTCGACGTCGTCGCGCGCGAGATCCTCGATTCGCGCGGCAATCCCACCCTGGAAGCGGACGTCCTGCTCGAATCCGGCGTCATGGGCCGCGCGGCGGTGCCTTCCGGCGCCTCGACCGGCAGCCGCGAGGCGATCGAGCTGCGCGACGGCGACAAGCGCCGCTATGGCGGCAGGGGCGTGCTGAAGGCGGTCGAGTACGTGAACACCGAGATCTCCGAGGCGGTGGTCGGCCTGGACGCCACCGAGCAGGCATTCGTCGACAAGACGCTGCTCGACCTGGACGGCACCGAGAACAAGTCGCGGCTGGGCGCCAACGCGCTGCTCGCCGTGTCCATGGCGACGGCGCGCGCGGCGGCGGAGGAGTCCGGCCTGCCGCTCTACCGCTACTTCGGCGGCGCCGGGCCGATGAGCATGCCGGTGCCGATGATGAACGTCATCAACGGCGGCGCGCACGCCAACAACAAGCTCGACATGCAGGAGATGATGATCGTGCCGGTCGGCGCGCAGACGTTCCGCGAGGCGCTGAGATGCGGCGCGGAGATCTTCCAGGCGCTGAAGCAGCTGATCGATTCGAAAGGCATGCCCACGGCGGTCGGCGACGAGGGCGGCTTCGCGCCGGACATCGCCACGCACGCCGCGGCGCTGGATCTCCTGGTCGAGGCGATCGGCAAGGCCGGCTACAGCGCCGGGCAGGACGTGATGCTCGCGCTCGACTGCGCGGCGAGCGAGTTCTACAAGGACGGCCGCTACGTGCTCGAATCGGAGGGCGAGAAGTTCACCTCCACCGATTTCGCCGGCTACCTCGAGCAGCTGGCGGCGCGCTACCCGATCGTGTCGATCGAGGACGGCATGGCCGAGAACGACTGGGAGGGCTGGAAGGCGCTCACCGGGCGGCTCGGCAGGAAGCTGCAGCTCGTCGGCGACGACCTGTTCGTCACCAACACGCGCATCCTGCGCGAGGGCATCACCCAGGGCGTGGCCAACGCCATCCTGATCAAGGTGAACCAGATCGGCACCCTGACCGAAACCTTCGCCGCCATCGAGCTCGCCAAGCGCGCCGCCTACGGCACCGTCATCTCGCACCGCTCGGGCGAGACCGAGGACACCACCATCGCCGACATCGCCGTCGGCACCAACGCGCTGCAGATCAAGACCGGCTCGCTGTCGCGCTCCGACCGCGTGGCGAAGTACAACCAGCTGCTGCGCATCGAGGAAGACCTCGGCGATTCCGCCCAGTATCCCGGCCGCGAGGCGTTTTCCAGGTTGAAATGAAAGTCCTGGCCGGCATACTGGGGGCGCTCATCGTGCTGATCCAGTATCCGCTATGGCTGGGCAAGGGCGGCTGGCTGCGCGCCTGGGAAGTCGACCGGCAGGTCGCGGCGCAGAAGGCGAAGAACGCGCAGCTCGAGCGCCGCAACGCCGGCCTCGCCGCCGAGGTGCGCGACCTCAAGACCGGCACCGAGGCGATCGAGGAGCGCGCCCGCCACGAGCTCGGCATGGTGCGGCCGGACGAGACCTTCTACCAGATCGTCGAGGACAAGAAGAAGTCCCACTGACTGCCGTCGTTCCCGCGAAGGCGGGAACCCAATTCTGTTTTAAAAGACAACATGGGCCCCCGCCTGCGCGGGGGCGACACCGCACGCGTTCTTTCTAAGCCCTGGCGGGGGCGCGGGCGTCCGGCAGGTCGCCGGCGATCGCTTCCAGCAGGTCCTCGCGCGTCACCAGGCCCCTGAACTTCCCCTGCGCGTCGACGACGAAGGCCATCTCCGCCGGCTCGCGCTTGAAGAGGCTCAGCGTTTCCAGCACCGACACGCTGTCGCGCACGGTGAGGCAGCGGCGGATGGCCTTCTCCAGCTCGAGCTTGCCATCGACGCACTGCGCCAGCACGTCCTCCTTGCGCACGATGCCGGTGACCTGGTCGAGCGAGCCGCGCGCCACGGGGAACTCGCGGTGCGGGCTGGTGCGAAGCTGCTGCAGCACCGCCGGCATCGGCGCCGAGGCATCGATCCAGGTGACCTGCTCGCCCGGCGTCATGATGTCGGTGACGCGGCGCTCGGCCATGCTCAGCACCTCGCGCACCATGCGCCGCTCCGCCGTCATCGGCACCCCGCCGAGGAGCCGCAGTACGGCGTCGGCGACGCTGCGGCGCGAGGGCAGGCGGTTGCGGTTGCGCGAGGCGAGCTGGTTCAGGATCTCGATCAGCACCGAGAAGCCGATAGCCGCATAGACGTAGCCCTTCGGGATATGCAGGCCGAACCCGTCGACCACCAGCACCAGGCCGATCATCAGCAGGAAGCCGAGGCACAGCATGATGAGCGACGGCCGCGCGGTGACGAACTTGGTCAGCGGCTTGCTCGCGACCAGCATGGCGCCGACGGCGATCACCACCGCGGTCATCATGATCGACACCTCGTCGACCATGCCGACGGCGGTGATGATCGAGTCGAGCGAAAACACCGCGTCGAGCACGACGATCTGCGCGATGATGGCCCAGAAGGCGGCATGCACGGCCGGCCCGTCCGTTTTCTGCGTAACGCCGTCGACTCGCTCGTGGATCTCGGTGGTCGCCTTGATGAGCAGGAACACGCCGCCGAGGATCAGGATCAGGTCGCGCCAGGAGATCGAAACCCGCCAGAACTCGATCAGCGGCGCGGTGAGCGACATCACCCAGCTGATGCCCGCCAGCAGCGCGAGGCGCATCAGCATGGCGAGCGACAGGCCGATGATCCGCGCGCGGTCGCGCTGCTCGGGCGGCAGCTTCTCCGCGAGTATCGCGAGGAAGATCAGGTTGTCGACGCCTAGGACGATCTCCAGCGCGACGAGAGTGAGGAGCCCGACCCAAGCAGTCGGATCCGATATCCATTCCATGTGAGAGCCTCGGCTAGTTCCGTACCCGGTACGTATTTATTCGAAACGTGGTGATTAAATGATTACGTACCGGGTACGGAATTAATCGGTGACGTCGGGCTCGAAGAAGAGCCACTGGATTTCGGGGAATTCCGCGCGCATCGCCACCTCGCAGCGGTTGATGTCGGCGAC
>DASSPL010000269.1:0-23304 GCA_035699685.1 Burkholderiales bacterium
TGGTGGAGGGGGTTGGATTCGAACCAACGTAGGCGCAAGGCCAACAGATTTACAGTCTGCCCCCTTTAGCCGCTCGGGCACCCCTCCGGCGGAACCGGCGATTATATTGAGTTTTCCACGGGTTGGGCAACGAAAAAGCGAGCCGCCGGGCCCGGGGAAATCGGAAAGGCGCGCCCTCAGGCGCCGGGGCGCGAGACCACGAAGCCGAGGCCGCCCTTCCAGGCCTGCAGGAAGTCCTCGACCGGCATGCTGCGGTTGCCGAAGGCGGGGTCGGCGAGCTCGACCTGGCCTTCCTGCAGGCCGCGAACCACGACGAAATGCGGAACGCCGCGCTCCTCGATCGGCACGATGGGGGAACGCAACCGCAGCAGCTGCTCGAGATTCAGCCCGCGATACCCGGCGGCGGCGTAGCCGCGCCCTTCCACGAAGCGCTTCAGGTCCAGCAGCGAAAAGCCGCCCCTCGCCCGCACGCGCAGCGGGTCGGTATTCCGCAGCATCGCGCGCGCGGCGGCCTCCTCGGTCACCGGATCGTCGAAGGCATACGTCAGCACGGTCGCCACGGCCGCCGCGCCGCAGCTCGTGTCCCATTGCTGGAGGACGACGCCGGCGGTGCGCAGCTCGAGCAGCGAGCGCACCGGCGCCTGGCTCCATGCCGGCCACGCCACGAGGCAACACATCGCCGCGGCGACCAGCCGCCGCATGCGCTGCCTTACTGCCCGCCGGGGATGATGATGAACTTTCCGTTCGGCGTGAGGATGAAGCCGAAGGTGCTGGGCGAGCCGCCGGTGATCAGGATGCTGCGGTTGGGCTCATTGATCGTCACGTTGCCCTTGCCGGGAGTGAAGAGGACGACGGTGATCCCTGCCGTGACCTCATCGAGCTCGGCATCGCCCAGGCGAACGGGTTCCGGGATGCCGGGCGCCGCCTGGGTTTGTTTTTCTTCTTCCGCCTGGGCCGCGCACACGAGCGCGAACGCTGCCACCAGTCCGCAAGCCAGCCTCGTCAGCATGGTTCCTCCTGTGAGATTTCGCACACTTACGAATGCCGCGCCTGAATAGCACGGGGTCATGTGCCGTATCTCGCACGCGATTGCAAAGATTTGAGAGCGGCAATCGCGCTGTAGCACGCGAGCCAGGAAGTCTTCGGGTTTTCCGGCGCCGGGACGTTTTCGAGCACCACCGTGAAGCGCCCCGACCGGCCGGAGACGCGGATCGTGTGGGTGTTGAGCTCGAGCGCCGGATCGGCGACGACCTTGAGCGTCGTGCGGTCGACGCCGATGCCGCCGAGCGCCAGCACGGCGGCGATGTTCACGTTCTGCGGAAAGTGCGGCACGCCCTCGCGCGCCGGGCCTTCGAAGAGCACCATCGGGCCCTTCAATCCGTCGAGATCGATGCGCCGGCTTTCGACGTACGGAATGCCTTTCCAGGCGGCCGGCGGCTTCGCCACCTGGATGCTGGCCTCGTCGACGCCGGCGAGGCATGCGGTCTTCAGCGCATCGAGCCCGCCGATGCCGCCTGAGGGTACGTAAAGCAGGGCGCCGGACCGGGCGGCGGCGGCCTCGGCAGCTTGCCGCAGGCTGTCATCGACGAGCGCACCGGCCGAGAGCACGACGACACTGATCTTGCGTTCCAGCAGCGGCACCAGGTGCTCGCGCACGGCGTCGTGGGACGCCGCTTCCAGCACGACCTGCGGGAAAAGCGCCGCTAGCTCAGCCGAATCGGCGGCGTACCGCACGCCGTACTCGCGCGCCAGGCCGGCGCCGCGCGATTGCGGACCGCGGCCCGCGACACCGACGAACTCTATTCCCGGCAGCCGGCCCCGCCTGGCCTGTTCCAGCACCAGCCGTCCGATGGTTCCGCCGCCGAGTACTGCGACACGCAGATTGTCAACCATTGCAAGGTATGATTCGCGGCAAGGGGGCAAGTCCTTAAGTGCGCATCGCGATTCTAGAAGACGACCCGGACCAGCTGGCACTCCTCAGGCGCTGGATTTCGGAAGACGGGCATGACGTGCACGGCTACGAGAGCGGCCGCGAGGCCATGAAGCAGGCCGGGCGCGAGAGCTTCGACCTGTTCATGCTCGACTGGCAGGTGCCCGACGTGTCGGGCATGGAAGTGCTGACCTGGCTGCGCGGCAACGTGTCGAAGACCGTGCCGGTGCTGTTCGTCACGGTGCGCGACTCCGAGCAGGACATCGTCTTCGCCCTGGAGCATGGCGCGGACGACTATATGGTGAAGCCGGTGCGCCGCCAGGAGCTGCTGGCGCGCGTGCGCGCGCTCCTGCGCCGAGCCTATCCGACCGAGGAGCAGAAGCTCCTCCAGTTCCCGCCCTTCGACATCGACATCCAGCGCAGCGAAGTCCGCAAGAACGGCGCCAAGATCGACCTCACCCCCAAGGAGTTCGAGCTCACCGTCACGCTGTTTCGCAACATGGGCCGGCTCATGTCGCGCGGTCACCTGCAGGAGACGGTGTGGGGCCGCAGCGGCGACCTCGCCACTCGCACCGTCGACACGCACGTCAGCCAGGTGCGCAAGAAGCTGGATCTCAAGCCCGAGTCCGGCTATCGGGTGGTGCCGGTCTACAACTACGGCTACCGCCTGGAGCGCATCGGCGCCGATACGCCGCGTCAGTAGTTCTCGCGGAAGTAGATGAAGTTCCTCGGCTGCGCGCCGAAGACGCCGAAGCCGACGGTGGCCGTCGGATCCTTGTTGTAGCTTCCCGTCCCCGCCCAGCGCCCCTGCAGATAGCCGCGGTCCGCCGGCGTGACCGCGGCGCAGTCGGCGTCGACCGGGCCCGACGACGGATCGGCGTCCAGGCAGATGCGCACATTGCCGGGCGAGCCGATCGCCGGCGAGGGCGCGGACACCTCCACCCTGCCCAGACCGCCCGCCAGCGTCCCTACCCCCATGGTGAGCGCGCCGTTCGAGCCCGCCGTCGGCGTCGCCACGTTCGCGCTGGTCACCGCGCCGCCGTGGCCGTAGAGCACGAAATTCTTCTCGACGAACGACGTGCAGTTGTCGGCCGCGTTGGTGACGAAGCCGGCGCCGTTCCAGTACTGCGCCTCGATGCCGACGGGCGCCTTGCCGCTCGCATTACCGGCCGCCGGCGCAAAGACGTCCGCCAGCCGCACCACGCCGTAACGGACCTGGTTGCCGGAATCGAATGCGATCGCGCTCGGGCCGCTATTGAATACGACCGAGCCGGTTATGTTTACCGTGCCGTTCTCGACATTGGTCTGCGTCGCGTCAAGCGCAGTGACCGACAGGGTGATGGCGGCGTTGAACGGCGCCACCGGTGTCGTCGCGTTGCGCGTATAGGACAACGTGCCTGCCGGCGGCTGGTAGGTCGTCGTGCCCGCCACGTTGGCGGTGAACGCCACGGTGCCGGAGGTATTCAACGGCGCCCCGGCCGGGGCGCCGGCGTCCGCATACGTCTCGGTCACCGCCGGCCTGGACGCCGCGGTGTCGAGCGTGTAATTCGTGGTCACGCCGCCTCCGGCATTGACGGCACTGAATGTGGCCGAGGGCGCGAGCCCGGTGACGAACCAGAACGGCTGTCCGACGTAAGTAAAGGAGCGGCCCCCGCAAGTGTTGCCGAACGTACGCAGCTGCGGCGTGTTGGCGCCCGAGAACACGAAGCGATCCGGCACGAAGCGGCCAACGAGCAGCGGCGGCGTGCCGCCTTGCGGAATCGTGCGGACGGAGGCCGCCGTGTCTGCCGTGTCGACGTCGGCGAAGCTGGCGTCTTCCACCTCGAGGTGAAAGTTGCCCGCTTCGGAGTAATGCGCATTGTTGGTGGTGAATGCACCGCCGGAAAAAGGGAACGTGGTCGGAGACAGCGTGCCCGTCGTGCAGCTGGCGGGCGTGCAGGCCGGGCTGCCGCTTTTGAGCGTCGCCGTGCCCGCGTAGTTACTCGCCTGCACGGATGAACTGTTCACCGCCGTCAGCGCCAGCGTGAACGGCCGCGGCGTCGCGGCGCCGGTGGTGCTCGCAGCGTGCACGCGGCCCGTGGTCGGATCCAGCACGCGCGTCGTGCCCGCGGTCTGCCACGTGCCGTCGCTCGCCACGACGTTGATGAAGGCCGGGCGGATGGCGAAGTTGTCGGTCGAGCAGCCGATCTCGCCGCCGCCGGCGCGTGTCACCTTCACGCGCACGTCGCGCCAGGAGTTGGCTACGGTGAAATTGACCGTCGTGCTGAAGTTGCCGCCGCTGATGTTGCCGCCGACGCTGGCGATGACGGTGGTCCAGTTCGACGAGCAGTTGTTGGTCATCGTGCCGCCGGTCGGGCTGCCGTCGAGCAGATCGACCGTGATGTTGTCGTTCATGTTCTGCGTGCCCGTGCCCTTGTTGTCCAGGTGCACGATGGTCAGCGTGAACAGCGTCCCGGCGATCTTGGTGCGGATGTTTCCGGTGACGGAGCCGCTCGGCGTGACCGGCGGCGGATCGTAGGCGTTGAAGCGGCCGATGGTGCCGCTCGAGGCGCCGGTATTGCCGATGGCGAACTCGCCGAAACCGGTTTCGCCGGTGATCAGCAGGGTCGTAGTGGTCGGGGTGCCATTGAGCGTGGTCGGGTTCCAGCTCGGCGAGGCGTAGCGCACGGCAAGGAAGGTGCTCGCGCTCGCGCCGGCGTCGATCTCGCTCGCGGCGTAGCTGAAGCTCGCGCCGTAGGAGGTGAAGGCGACGCCGTTGTTGGTGAGGGTCCAGTAGCGGTTCAGGAGCGCCGGCGTCGTGTCGTCGAGGCCCGAGCTGGCGATCTGCGGGTGCTGGCCGGAGGTCGTGCTGACCGTCACGTCGCCGGAAGTCGAGACACTTGCGAAAGTGATGCTGGCCGGCGAGTAGTTCGTGCCGGCGTTGCCGCCGACTTCGAAGATGCGGCTCAGGTTGCCGCTGCTGAAGGGCTTGCGCAGGTTGCCCTCGATGAAACGCCCTGTGGCGGCGCCGCTGATGTTCGAGCCGTTGGAGACGTAGACATGGTTCGCCCCGGTAACGATCTTTCCTGCCGCCATCGTAAGCAGCGTGCCCACCTGGAGATCGTGCGTGCCGATGAGCGTGAGCCCGTTTGCATTGTTGAGGGTAAGAAAGGCGAAGCTGGTCGACCCGGCGTTCGTGCCGGTGAAGGTTTGGGCCGCCGCGCCGTTGAACGTATACGTCGCAAGGTTCGAGGTGAACGTGCCGTTATTGGCGAAATTGCCCTGCAAGAACACGTTCCCTGCCACGGTGCTGTTCCACGTCCCGCCCGTGCTGATGGTTACTGCACCGAAAGTCTTGTTGCCGGTGGCCGAGGTGATGTTCAGCGTGCCGCCGATCGTCGTGGCGCCGGTCAGCGTGGTGGTGTTGGTGAGCGTCAGCGTGCCGCCGACGTTGCTGGTTCCCGTGACGCTCAGCGTGCGCGTCGAGGTATTGAGCGTTCCGCCGATGATGTTGAGATTGCCGGCGACGGTGGTGTTCTGGCCGAGCGTGGTGGTATTCGCCGACACCGAGAGATTGGTGTACGTCGCGTAGGCAGCCGCAGTGGGGAGCGTGTTGGTGCCGGTGAGGACGATCGTTCCACTTCCGCGAGTGAAGGTGCCGACGGTGGTGCTGGTGAAGCCGTTCAGGGTGAGTGTGCCGCCGCTGTTCATATTCAGGTTGCCGGCCTGGCCGCCGCCGCCCAGGGTCAGGAGCCCGGTGTGTCCGCCGGAGCTCGTGAGGGTCAGCGCCGAGCCGGCGTTGAAGCTGAGGGTGCCCTGCCCGCCGCTCGGGTTGCCGCCGCCGAGCGTGATGGCGCCGACCACCGCGGTGGCGACGTTTACGGTCAGCGTGCGGCCATTCTTGACGAGGATCGTGTCGCCCGCGCCGGGCTGGCCGCCCGGGCCGGTGCCGGTGGCGATGGCGCTCCAGTTGGTGTTGGCGGTAATCGTGATGAGCGCGCCGAAAGCCGGCGTTGCCGCCATCAGCAGGGCCACAAGGACGAACCGCATGCTGCCCAGCTTAGCGAAGAGCGCGGATGCGCTGCTCGGCGAAGGTCTTCACTTCGGCGCTTACCGGGCCTGCGGCGAGGGCACGGCGGAAGGCATCGGCAGCCTCCGGCCGGCGGTTGAGCGCTTCGAGCGAGATGCCGAGGCCCACCCAGGCCTGCGGCAGCGTGACGCGCGCCTGCAGGGCGCTCTGGTAGGCGTCGGCGGCCTCGGCATGGCGGCCGAGGCGCTGCAGCAGCGTGCCGCGCAGCACGTGGAATTCGGGCACGTCGGCGGCGGCGCCGAGCGAGCGCTCGAGCACGGCGAGCGCGCCCGACAGGTCCTTGCGCTCGACGTGAATGCGCGCGAGGGCGATGGCGAACTCGGGCTGGCCGGGATCGATCGCGAGGCCGTCCTGCAGGAGGCGCCGCGCCAGCTCGAGCTGGCCGCGCTCGATGTGCATGGCAATCAGCGCCTGGCGCGCGCCGCGATGCCCGACGTCGAGCTCGAGCGAGCGCATGAAATGCGCCTCGGCTTCGGCCGAGCGGCCGAGCTTCAGCATGCCGACCGCGTGGCGGAACTCGTTCTCGGCGCGCTCGCCCGGCGTGGCGATGATTTCGCGGCGCTCGACTTTGGCCTTCTCGACCGGCTTTGCCGAAACGGGAATCTGCTGCGACTTGGGCAGCGCCACCGGCTTCGGCGGTTGCGGTGCGGCCACGGCCGCGGGTTTCGCTGGCGCGGGCGGCTCCGCCGGCTTCGATTCGAGGATCGGCGTAGCGATCGATTCGGCGAGGCGCAACATTTCCACCTGCGGCGCCGGGGGCGGCACCTCGGGCGCAGCAGCCGGCGCCGGCGCGACGGCAACCACCGGAGGTGGCGGGGCGGCGGGCGCGGGTGGCGGGACGGGGGCAGCGGCCTGCCGCGTTCGCGCCTCGTCCATCACCTTGAAGGCGAGCGGCGTGGCCAACGCGCGCGGTGCGAGCTGATAGGCGACCCACGCCGCCCAACCGATGCCGGCGGCGATGAGCATGACGAGCGCAAGCCAGAACGCCGTGCGGCGCTCGGGTGGCGGCTTGACGACGTGAACGTACGGCGGCGGGACGGCTGCGCCGGCATTCGCCTGCCGGCGATCGAGGTCCTGCAGCATCTTGTTGATGACGCTCACTGCTGCCTCATTTGCCCATCGGCAGCGGACGCGCCCACGGCCACCAGCCGCGCGGCTGCACCGCCGCGGGCGTGTCGAGGCGCGCGGCGCGCAGGTGCCGGCGCTCGATCGACCAGCCGCCCTCGCCATAAACGAGGAGCAGTGCCTTGTGCGCGAGGATGTTGACGAGGCGCGGGACGCCGCGGCTGCCGCGGTAGAGCGCGCGGCGCGCGGCGGGGGTCAGGAGCTGCGGCCCGGTGTAGCCCGCCACCCGCAGGCGGTGCGTGAAATAGGCGCCGACTTCCTCTTCGTCCAGCCCGTGCAGGTCGTGGTGGAAGCTGATGCGCTGGCGCAGCTGCCGGATCGATTCCTTGGCGAGCTTCCGGTCGAGCTCGGGCTGGCCGAAGAGCACCACCTGCAGGAGCTTGCGCTTTTCCGTCTCCAGGTTGGTGAGCAGGCGCAGCGTCTCGAGCGTGTCGATCGGCATCGCCTGGCTCTCGTCCAGGCACAGCACGACGCGCTTGTCCTGCGCGGCGAGCTCGAGCAGCGCGCGGGTCAGCGCCTTGAGCAGCCGGTGCTGGTCGACGCCCGGCTCGGTGGCGGCGCCGAGCTCCTCGGCGAAGGCGAGCAGCAGCGTGCGCGGCTCGAGGCTCGGGTTGGTGATGTACGCCGATGTCCAGCGCTTCTCGTCCAGCGTGCTGAGGAACTTGCGGCACAGCAGCGTCTTGCCGGTGCCGACCTCGCCGGTGATCTTGATGAAGCCCTCGCCGTTCCCCAGCGCGACGAGGAGCGTGTTCAGCGCCTCCTGCGCGCCGCGGCACGGAAAGAAGAAGGTGGTGTCCGGCGTGATGCCGAACGGCGGCTCGCGCAGCCCGAAGTGCGCGAGGTAGTTCACCGCCGCGCCCCCGGCGAAAGCGGATACATGCGTTTCAGGCGCTCGTGCGTCTCGCGCAGGTCCTGCTCGGCGGCGCGATCGTCGAGCACCGTGGGCTTGAGCAGGATGACCAGCTCGCGCTTGCGCGCCTGGCGGTCGGTGTTGCGCAGGAGCGGGACGTCCATCCCGGGCACGTTGGCGCGGTTGTCGCGCAGGTCGACGCTCATCAGCCCGCCGATGGCGACGATATTGCCGTCGCTCACGCGCACCATGGTGTCGGTCTCGCTCACCGTGCTGCGCGCGAGCGGCAGCGTGATCGACGGCACGCTGCCGCCGAGGTTGACGATGCGCTGGCTCTCGGTGACCTCGCTGATCGACGGGTGGATGTGCAGCATGATGCCGCCGTTCTCGTCGATCTGCGGCGTGACGTCCAGCAGGATGCCCGAGAAGAACGGCGCCACCGACACCGTCGGCGTCTGCTGGCTCGACGTGCCGGTCGTCGTGGTGACCGTCTGCACGTTGGTGACGAAGAACTCGTCGGTGCCGACCTTGAGCACCGCCTTCTGGTTGTTGAGCGTCGCGACGCGCGGGCTGGAGAGCACCTGCACATGGCCCTGCGTCTCGAGAAACTGCAGGAGCAGCGCGAAGTTCGCCGTCTGGAAGGCGATGCCGAACACCGCGCTCGCCGGGTTGGGCGCCGTCACCGCCGAGGTGGTGGAGCTCACGCTGCGGCCCGACGGGTCGAACGTCTGGCCGCGGCCGGTGAGCGCCGCGCGGCTCGACAGCGTGCTGCCGGTGTTGCCGATGGCGAACTGGCCGGCGGCCATGCGGTCGCGGAAGATCGCCCAGTTGATGCCGGCCTGGTGCGATTCGGACAGGGTGACCTCGATGATCTTCGCCTCGAGCATCACCTGGCGCTCGACAGCGAGGCGCGTCTCGCGCAGGTAGTGGTCCACGCCGCGCAATTCCTCCGGCATGGCCCGCACGACGACGATGCCGGAGTGCGGCGTCACCACCACGCTGCGGCCTTCGCCGCCGCCGACGATGGCGGTGAGCGCGGCGCGCAGCTCGGCCCAGAAATCGTTGAGCTGCTGCGTGGAGATGCGGCTGGAATCGATCGAGCGCGCCACGGTCGGCGACGCCGTGCCGGGCGCGCTCGCCGGCGCGCCGCCGGGCGTGGCGGGGGCGGGCGCGGCGTCGGCGACGGAGCCCGACTGCACGCGCAGCTCGCTCGTGCCGCGACGCTGGCCGGTGAGGTAGTTGACGCGGAACACGCGCGTCTGCAGGCCCGCGGGCATGATCGAGATGCGCGAGCCGTCGATGCGGAACTCGTAGCCGTAGAGATCGCGGATCGACTCCAGCGCCTCGTGGAGCGTGACGTCCTTGAGGCTGACCGAGATCGTGCCGGAAACGTTCGGATGCACCAGCATGCTGTAGCGGGTGCCGGAAACCAGAGACATGAAGACCTGCTGCGCCGGTGCGCTGTTCACGGAGAGGTCGAAGCGCGGCTCGAGCGGCTTGCCGGCGACGCTCGGCATCTCCATGCGCAGCGGCGGCATGAGCGCCTCGTCGACCTCGCGCGGCCGCGCCTGCGGCTTGCGCTCGCCGGCGGCGCGCGCCATTTCGGCGTCGATCTGCGGGTTCACCTGGTCCGGCGGCGCAGGCGGCGCGGCGCAGCCCGCGGCGACCAGCACGAAGGCGAAGATCGCTCGCAGCTTCATTTCCTTACCCCCTGGGGGAAAAGCTTCAATGCCTCGTCGCGGTCGGCGTGACGGATCACCACCTCCCCTTCAGAGATGCGCAGCACGCGCCCGGAGCCGAAGCGCGCGCCCTCCGTGTATTGCTGGCCGTTGATCACCGCGATGCGCCGGTCCGGCGCGATCAGCACCGACTCGAGCCGGGTCGCCGCGGCGGGGCCGGCGCGCTCGCCGCTCGCCGGCTGCTCGGCCTGGCGCGGCGGGCGGAACGGGTCTGCGAACGGTGCAGCCTGGGCAGTCGCGATCATCAGCAAGAAAGCGAGCTTCATACGATCAGCCACGCGCGATCGAAGCTCAGCGTGTGCACCGTGAGCTTGAGCGTCAGCGTCGGATGCGACTCGACACCGAGCTCGGCGCGGCCCCAGTAGAGCTGGTTGGGCAGCTTCTCCAGGCTGCGCAGGTATTCGTAGAGGTCGCCATAGGTGCCGCGCACGGTCACCTCGATGCCGTGGCGGTACATCCCGGCGCCGGCCGGCCCGGCGCGCGAGCCCTCCACCGGCGCGAGCGGCAGGGTCTTGAGGTCGACGAGCGCGAGGCCGCGGTTTCGCTCGAGCAGCTCCTCGAGGACGCTGCGCATGCGATCGGGGGGCGTGAAGCGCCGCTGCTGGTCGGCGATGCGCGCGTTGAGCTTGCGCAGCTCGTCCTGCAGCGCGGCGCGGCGCGCGCGATTCGGCGCATCCGGATCAGCCGCCGTGCCCTGGATCACGCGCTGCAGCTGCGTCTGCAGCGCGGCCATCTCGGTCTGCTGCCGCGCGATCTGCGCGGCAAGCGCGCGCTCGCGGGCCCGCAGCGGCTGGATGTAGGTGGCGTGCACCGCAAACACCAGGGCGAGAGCCAGCGCGACGAACACCATTACCCGCTCGCGCGCCGCCAGCGCGTCGATGCGCTCGGCCCAGCGGGCGAGGGTCTCCTTCATTGCGGCGCCTCCACGAGCTCGAGCGGGGCGGCGAGCGAAAACTCGACGAACGCCTGCTTCCGGTCATCGCTCTTCGCGCTCAGCTTCATCTCGGTGACGCGCCGTCCGCGCATCACCGGCTCCTTGTTGAGCGCCCGCAGGAACGCCGGCATCAGCTCGGCGCGCAGCGCCCGGCCCTGGACCAGGAGCTGGTTGCCCGACTCGCCGATCGTCACGCTCGTCAGCCACACGCCGGGAATCGCCTGGCGGCCGAGCGCGGCGAGGAATTCGGAGAACCCGCCGGTATTGCCGAGCTCGCCCGTGCCGAGCGCCTGCAGGGTCGTCTGGCGAGCCTTCACTTCCGCTTCGAGCTTCGCCAGCTCGGCCTCGAGCGCCTTGGCCGGCATGCGCACCGGCACCTTGGAGAGCGTGGCCAGCTGCTCGCGCTGAGCCTTGAGCTGCTCGCCAAGCTGCGCCGCAGCGCGCTCGGCCGAGCGTGTCTGCACCGCCGCGAAACCGTAGAGCGCAACCAGCCCGGCGGCCAGCAGGCCGAGCGACACGCTCATCGTGCGCACGGAGAAGGGCCGCTCCTTCTTCTGGAAAGCCGGGTTGTAGAGGTTGATCTGCTGGCTCACGCCGGCTTCCCGTTACGCAGCGCCGCGCCGACGACATGGAACAGGCGCCACGCCGTCTCGCGGTCGAGCTCGACCTCGGGCGCGACGTCGAGCAGCTCGGCAAGCCGCACCTCCTCGACCGGAAGGTCGAGGTTCTCGGCGAGATAGCTTTGCAGCCCGGTGTCTACCGGGGTGGGGGCAAGCATCAGCTTGCCGACGGAGATGAAAGGGAACTGGCGCTCCAGGTGATCGAAGCTGCGCTGCAGCTCGAGCAGGATGCGGTTCTTGGCCTCATCCGAGCCGCCCATCGAGAGCTTTTCCAGCTCCTCCAGGCCGACGTCGATGCGCCGTGCCATGTAGAGCTCGCCGCGGAAGTTCACGGTAAAGAGCACGTGCTCCTTGGCGGCATGCAGCAGCGCCACCCCGCGCTCGGGCGGCTCGTAGAACGTGGCGATGTTCCGCTGCGCGGTCTCGTGGATGTCGATCACCGAGAGCGGAATGCGCGCGTCGGAGAACCGCTCCATGCACGCCTTGATGGTTTCGTTCTTCGCCGCGACGGTGTAGAGGGTGTGCGTGCGCGCGGCGTCGCCGGGGATGTCGAGCACATCGAGCGTCGCCTGCTCCACCGGGTAGTCGAGCATGTCCTTGATCTTCCAGCGCGCCGCATTCTTCAGCTCGACGCGCGGCACGTTCGGCGCATCGATCAGCAGCAACTGGTAATCGGACGCCCGGAGAACCGTGAGGCACTGGTAGCGCTCGCATCCCAGTTCCTTCGCCGCGTGCGCGAGATCCTTGTCGTCAGCGATCGGCCGCGACCCGCAGCGCGTCAATGCCGCGCGCTCTTCGCGGGCGACCGCGTGCGCGAAATGCAGCCGGCCGGGCTCGAGCGATATCGCCAGCCAGCCCGGCTGCTGCCTACCGCGCCTTGTGAGCAAACCCAGCAGTTTTCCTCCCGAATCTCGGGTTTGACTTCAAGTTAAAGCAATAACCAATTGTTGTCAAACGGTTTATTTGAAAAGAAACTACTTAGCGAGCACTAACTGGAGCTGGCGTTCGACGTAGGTGGAGTCCCCGCTGGCGCCGCACGCGGCCCGGTTGCAGCCGGTGGAAGTGATAAGGAACACCTCGACCGTCTCGCCGCGCTCGGTTTCCATGCTGCGGACACACGTGAGGCTGGCTCGGAAAAGATCCCCGCCGGCCGGCCCGCCGAGGCCGTCGAAAGTCAGGGTCTGGGTCGCCGGCGTGGTGCAGGTCGTGGTGGCAAAGGCGCCGGTCGGGTTGCGCAGCACCTGGTAGGCGCCCCAGTCGATTCCGGCGCGCGCCGCGAGGTAGGCGCGGGTGGCCTGCTCGTCCTGGGTCGCCGCCTCGATCTGGCCGGTGGAAATGGTTACGAGGTAGGCGCCGATCGCCGCGAAGGTGACGATCAGGAACAGGGCCGCCATGAGGACGAAGCCGCGCGAGTTCATGGGACGTTGTTGACGTGCACCGAGTGGTACAGCCTGACGGTCTCGTTCCCCGTGGAAACGGCCTTGCGCAGCGTCAGCGTGAGGGTCAGGAGGCCGACCATCGGCGCCACGTTGGCCGCATAGTCGAAGCTGCAGGCAACCACATTGTTGGCGAGCAGCGCCGAGGTCCCGCCGCCGAAGGTCGTGGTTTGTGCCGCGTTGAAGCCGTAGCCCTCGTAACGGGTGATGGTTCCCGCCCCCAAATCGCAGACGTACGACACCGGCTGCGTGACGATATAGAAGCGCCGGCCGGGCGAATCGTGCAGCTGGCGCGACAAGGACGTCCCCTGGTCGTTGAAGTTCACCTGCTGGCCCGCCGTGCCGGCGAGGATGGGGCGGCGGTTGCCGCCGGCATACGCGTCCTGGCCGGCGAAGTTGGCGCCGTAGTTGTTGAGCACGAGGAAGTCGCCGGTCGTCACGGTGCCGATGTTCAGGATCGGGCCGAGCGACTTGAAGCAGCCGTCGCTCACGTCGAATGCAAGGTGGTCGTCCGAGGCGCCGGTGCAGGCGCCGCCAGCCTCGATGCGGTAGCGGCCGCCGGTGCGCAAGGGGATGAACTCCAGGGCGGTGCCGCTGGTGCGCACACTGTTCGGCAACGCGAGCTTCACGTCCCGCCCGATGCGCTGCAGCGAATTGTGCGCAATGTCGGTGAGCTCGGCGCGCACCGTCACGTCGACCGCCTGCTGCATCGGCAGCGCGAAGAACAGGGTCATCCCGACGACGATCGCCGTGATGATCATGGCGATGATCATCTCGATCAGCGACATGCCCGCCTGGTCAGGGCGAATTCGGCGCATATCGCAGTCGGTACCCCTGCAGAGCGATGCTCACCCCGGTCGGGCCGCTGACCGTGACGACAATCTTCAAACCGTCGGTCGTATCGGTGACCTGCGCCAGCTCGCCCGCTCCTATATTCGCAACGCTGATCGTCACCGAATAGCCGGCCAGCCCCGAAATCGGAGTGCCGGTAATGTCCGTGATGCCGGCGCCGCTCATCCCCGGGAAATTTGCGTAATCGCTGACGTTGTCGAGCGTGGAGCGCGTCGCGTGCGACTCGCCTGCCTCAAGGCCGAGCGCTTCGACGGTCGTGCAGCCCGCCGTCGACGTCGCGGTGTGCACGTTGGCGTCATCCGGATCGCAGTAGGTGAAGCCGCGCAGCTGGATCTCCTCCATGAGCGAGCTGGCGATGGCGAGCGCCTGCTTGCGGACCAGCGGGTCCACGGTGCCGCGCACGACGTTGCTTTGCAGGAGGAACAGCGCGGTGAAGCCGATCGCCACGACGACGATGAAGATCACCACCTCGAGCAGCGAGACGCCTCTGCAGCGGGACCTAGGGCACATAGCCCGTCTCCGCGTGCACGGTGATCACTTTGCTGCCGACGGCGAAGTTGAGCGTGCTGCCGAAGCTCGGCCTGCCGAGGCCGTTGAAGGAGAAGGTGGTGGTCGTGCCGATCGCCACGCCGCCGGGGGTATTCAGGCGCTGGCTGGTGAGCTCGTTCGTGCACGGGTCGTCATAGCAGAGACGGACCTGGGTCGGCGTCACAAAGACGTACACGAGCCGCCTGCTGGCCACCGCCTGGCGCTGCGCATAGCGCAGCGCGGCCTTCACCTGGTCGGAAAACCAGGCGGCGTCCGCCTCCGACTGCGAGAAGTACGGAATCGCAAGCGCCGCGAGGATGGCGGCGATCACCAGGGTGATCACCAGCTCGAGGGCGGAGAAGCCCCTCATGGCTTCGCCTCGAACCGTGACAGCAGGTCGCGCTGCACCTTCACGCCCGGATCGAGCGGTGCCAGGGACTGGGCCCGGTCCGCCCATTGCCTGAGAGTTTCCTTGCTGGCTGGCTCGGGGAGGAGCGTGCGCAGATAGACGTGCGTGCTGATGCGCCACAGGTGGTTCTCTACCACGCGCGGATTGGCGGCGATGCCGGCTGCAAAGGCGCGGTCGGCGAATCGGGCCGCCACCGCATTGTTGCCGGCTTGCGCCTGCACGAACCAGAACTGGCCCGCATACCAGTGGAAGCGCCAGTCCTTCGACTCGACGCGGCGCGCCACCTCGAACCAGTGCGCCGCGGTCTGGCCATCGTTCGCCCGCCACTTCTGCCGCGCGTACTCGGCGGCCGCCTCGGCGGCGACCGGCTTCAGCAGCACCCAGAAGACGCCCGCCGCGACCGCCGCCTTGGCAATCCGTGTGATCGATTCCCGGCCTGCTGGCTCCCGCTGGCCCCCCGCAATGGCACACAGCCCTCCGGCGGCGGCGCCGTAGAGGAAGAGGCAAGCCGCGATGTAGAACGGGAAATCGACCATCGCGTGCACCGCCATGGACGCCGCAGCCGCGGTGAATGCGATCGCCAGGACGCGCCGCTCCGGCGTGAGCCGCGGCAGCTCGCGCCAGCACTGGGCGGCAGGCAGCACGGCCAGCAGCAGGAGGAGCCCGAGCCCCGGCAGTCCGAGCTCCAGCAGGACCTGCAGGTAATCGTTGTGCACGAAGTACGTTATCCCGCCGCGATAGCTGTCGATCGTCGGCCGCGCGGCCTCCAGCACGTAGCGGAAATCGAGGTAGCCGGAGCCGGTGACCAGCGACGAATCGCGCAGCGCCGCGAGCGCCGCCTGGTAGAGCTCGAGCCGCGCGGCGCCCGATCTCGCTACGGTGCCGACTGCAGTGTCCCAGCTGAGGGGCTGGATCAGCGACAGGACGTACCCGCCGAGCAGCACCAGGATCACGACAGCGAGATCCTTGCGCTCCGGCCTGAGGCCTGCGCGCCTGAACAGCACCGCCGCGACAAGCGCCGCCGCGCCGAGTGCAAGCCAGCCGCCGCGGCTCGCGGTGCCGACGATCCCGCCGGCGAGGAGCACCAGCGCCGCGAGGAACCACGGCCCGCGTTTTCCCATGGCCGCCAGGACGAGGGCCGGTGCGAGGAGCAGGTTGAGGGTGGCGGCGAGCGTCGCCGGCGTCTCGAACAGCGCGCGCCCGCGCGCCTCGACGCCGAGCAGCCGCTGCCCGATCGACCACACGGCCAGCGCGATGCCGAAGGCGAGCGCGACGGCGAAGAGCGTCGCCCAGCCGTGGCGGTCGGCCTTGCGGCCGATGAGAAACCCGGCGAGCAGGAAAGCAGCGTCGTAGGACGCCGCCGAGGTGTACGGATTAACCCAGAGATTGGTGACCAGCAGCCAGGCGGCGTAGCCGAACACCGCGACGGCCAGCGGCGTAAGGGATGGAAGCCGTCCCCGCGGCAGCAAGGCGCCGCCGATGCACAGCGCGGCAAGAGATGCGAACCAGAGAATCACCGAGGCGTCGGACGAGCCCCACGCGGCGAGGGCGAGTCCGCAAAACAAAAGAGGGGCCGCAAGGCCCCTCTTCGAGAGTGGGATCAACCCCGGAACGTCAGGGGGTGCAGATCGTCGCCGGAATCGCCCCGCACGACACCACGCTGCCGGCCGTTCCGTTGGTCGGCGTCCACTGCACCGTGGGCGCCGTGCAGTTGCCGCCATAGCTCGGCGTGCCGCCGGAGGTGCTCACCTGCGCTTGCACGGCGCCGATCGAAGTCGCCGACCGGTTCGAGGCATAGAGCAGGACCGCGGCGGAGTGCAGCGATCCGCACACGCCGCGCGCCACGGCGTCCTTGGCGTCGGTCTCGATGTTGACGAACTGCGGGATGGCGACCGCAGCCAGGATGCCGATGATCACCATTACGACGATCAGCTCGATCAGCGTGAAGCCGGCTTGCGCGATTTTCTTCATGGGTACGTCTCCGTGTGCGGCGTGTAAGGAATAGCGGAGGTTGCGACTGGGCGGGCCGCAGCTCCTCGCTGCGTATTCCTGAATGGCCGTGCTGCCTGCTTATTCATTAAGCCCCTGAACTACGCCGCCGCCCCGGTGAAGCTGGGACGCCCCCTAGGGAATTTTCCCGGTCCGCAGTGTCCCTGTCTGCGAGAATTTTGTCAAGAAAAGCAATGACCTCCTGCGCATATCGAAGGAAATACGTGAAAATTTTTCAAAAGACGCTGGCCCAGGAATACTCGGCCGCCGGGACAAGCACATAGGGGGCGTTCGCGGTCCGTACCAGCCGGAAGCGGACGGTCCCGTCCTCGCTATGCAGATGGCGCTGGAACTGCGGCAGGTAGATGAGCTGGCCCGCCGAGCGTTCGAACACCCAGTAGCCCCTCTCCAGTTCGCCCAGACGCCCGGCGTCCACGAGGTCCGGATGCACCTTCGACACGCGCACGCGCGCGAGCTCGAAGGGATGCGGCTGGCTCGGCTGCGCCGCGCGGCCCTGGAGCAGCTCGGCCGCGCGCTGGATCTGCAGCGCCGCGTTCACGTGCTGCACGGTCACCTCCATCGCCGTGCGCTCGGCGAGCTCCATGTAGGTCAGCGTGCGCTCGAGAAAGAGCGCGATGATGACGGCGCACACGATGACCATGATCCCGGACTCCAGCCGCGTCAGCGGCCGCCGCCAGTAGACGGCAATCATTTCCGCTGCAGCATGACTCGCGCCATGTCCCACATCGGCAGGAAGATGCCGAGCGCCAGCATCAGCACCAGCACGCCCAGCGCGATGGTGATGATCGGCTCGATCGCCGCGGCGAGATTCTTGATCTCGTGGTCGACCTCGCGCTCGTACATCTCGGCGACCTCGCCCAGCAGGTCATCGAGCTCGCCGGTCTCCTCGCCGACCGCGATCATCTGCAGGACGACCGGGGTGAAGACGCCGGCGGCCACCGCGGTGCGCAGCACGCTCTCGCCGCGCTCGACGCCCTCGCGCATCGCCTCGATGCGCCGCGCCAGGTACGCGTTGTCGACCACCGCCGCCACCACGCTCATCGCCTGCACGATCGGCACGCCGGCGGCGCTGGCGAGCGAAAAGGCGCGCGAGAAGCGCGCCAGCGTCGCCTTGAGGATGATCGGCCCGGCGATCGGGATGCGCAGCTTGGCGCGGTCCCACGCGTAGCGCCCGGGCTTGGTGCGCACGAAGCTCGTGAAGCCGAGAACCGCGAGCACCGCCGCGATGATCATCAGCGGCCAGTAGGCGAGGAAAAAGTTCGACGTGCCGATCAGGACGCGAGTGAGCAGCGGCAGCGCTACCTTGTGGCTCTCGAAGATGCGGGCGAAGGCCGGGATCACGGCGAAGTTGACGATGGCTATCGCGGCGGCGATCACCACCACCACGATGATCGGGTAGCGCAGCGCGCCCTTGATGCGCTCTCGCACCTCGCGCTCGAACTCCAGGTAGCCAAACAGCCGGTTGAATGCCTGCTCGAGCTGGCCGGTCGCCTCGCCGACGCGCACCACGCTGACGTAGAACTGCGAGAACACCCGCGGATGGCGCTGCATCGCGCTGGAAAGCTCCCGCCCCGCGTCGAGGCTGGTGCGCAGGTCCGCGATCACCTCGCGCAGCGTCGGGTTGATCGCGGACTCCTGCAGGCCGCCGAGCGCGCGCATGATCGGCACGCCGGCCTTGAGCAGGGTGTACATCTGTCGCGAGAAGAGCGCCGTGTCGACCAGGCCGACCCGCGGGGCGAGCAGGCGCCTGAGCGCGCCAGAGCCGCGTTCCTCGGTACTTCTTGAAGTGCTGGCACGAATGTCGACCGGCGTCACGCCGGTGGACATCAGCTGGTCGGCGACCGCGCCCTGGTCGACGGCGTCGACGGTGCCGGTGACGAGCTCGCCGCGCGAGTTGCGCCCGCGGTAGGCGAAGACCGGCACTAGTCCTCCAGCTGTACGGCGACCTTCATGGCCTCGCTCACCGTCGTGCGGCCTTGCCTCACGAGGGCGAGCGCGTGGTCGGTGAGCGTGCGGCCCTTGAGCTGCGGCCGCGCGGCGGCGAGGAACACGTTGGGGTCCGAGCTGTTCGCGGCGCGCACCAGGTCGGGCGTCATTTCGAGCATCTCGTAGACGCCGGTGCGGCCGACGAAGCCTATGCCGTTGCAGTGCGAGCAGCCCTGGCCTTTCCTGAGACCGCTGGTCGGCCCGCCGAGTACCTCGAGCCAGCGCGCCTCCTGCGGCGTCGGCTGCGCGTCGGCGACGCAGGTCTCGCAGATCAGCCGCACGAGCCGCTGCGCCAGCACCGCGTGCACCGAGCTCGCCACCATATAGCTCGGCGCGCCCATGTCGACCAGGCGCAGCGGCGTGCTCGCGGCGTCCTTGGTGTGCACCGTGGACAGCACCAGGTGGCCGGTGAGCGCGGCCCTGAGGCCGATCTGCGCCGTCTCCTCGTCGCGGATCTCGCCGATCAGCAGCACGTCCGGATCCTGGCGCAGGGTCGAGCGCAGCACGCGTGCGAAGGTGAGGTCGATCTTCTCGTTGACCTGCACCTGGGTGATGCCCGGCAGCCGGTATTCCACCGGGTCTTCCACCGTGATGATCTTGTGGTCGGGCGTATTCAGCTCCGCCAGCGCGGCGTAGAGCGTGGTGGTCTTGCCGCTGCCGGTGGGTCCGGTGACGAGCACCATGCCGGCGCTTCTGCGGATGATCTCGCCGAAGCGCGTGCGCACGTGCTCCGGCATGCCGAGCCGGTCGAGCGTCTGCAGGGTGACGCGCCGATTGAGAAGGCGCAGCACCACGGTCTCGCCGTACTGCGACGGCATAGTGGACATGCGCACGTCGACCCTCGCGTCGCGCACGCTCACCATCAGGCGCCCGTCCTGCGGCAGGCGCTTCTCCGAGATATCGAGGCCGGCCATCAGCTTCAGGCGCAGCGCGAGGGCCGGCGCGATGCGCGGGTCGCTCTCGGTCTGCGGCATGAGCGAGCCGTCGATGCGAAAGCGGATCTGCAGCTTCTTCTCCTGCGGCTCGATGTGCACGTCGGAGGCGTTCACCTGCACCGCGTCCTCGAAGATCGACTGCAGCAGCTTCACCACCGGCGCGTCCTCGGCGCCGATGCCGGCGCCGAGCGTGCCGAAGTCGATGTAGGCGCTCTCGCCGACGTCCTTCTCGAGCTCCCGGGCGAGGCCGCTGATCTGGTCGGTGCGCCGGTAGACCCGGTCGATGGTCTGCAGCAGGATCGCCTCGCTCACCACCGCCGCCTCGATGTCGCGCCGCAGGAGCCGGGACAGCTCGTCGAAGGCGAAGAGATCGGTCGGGTCGGCCATGCCGACCAGGTAGGCGCTCTTGCGCTCCTCGAGGACTACGGCGCGGAAGCGGCGCGCCTGCGTCTCGGGCAGCCGCCGCACCAGGTCGTTGTTGAAGTTGTAGAACTTGAGGTTGACGTAGGGGATGTTCAGCTGCCGCGAGATCGCCTCGCAGATCTGCTCTTCGTTGACATAGCCGAGCTCGTTCAGCACGCGCCCCAGCCGCCGGCCGGACTTCTTCTGCTGCTCGAGGCCGAGCTTGAGCTGGTCCTGCGTGATGATCTTCTGCGCGACGAGCGTATCGCCGAGCCTGATTTTTTCCGGGCGTCCCAACGCCCCTCCCCTGGCCCCCAAGGCCGATGCGGCTTAAGGATAATGCCATGTATGAAAGCCTTCGCCTCCCAGGCCGACACCGCGGCCAAGAAAATCACTTTTGACCGACTCTCACCCAATTGCTGGGCGTTCACCACCGAGGGCGACCCGAACACCGGCGTGATCGTCGGCGACGACGGCGTCATGGTGATCGACGCACAGGCCACGCCGCTCATGGCACGGGAGGTCATCCGCCGCGTGCGCAAGGTCACCTCCAAGCCGATCCGCTACGTCGTCCTGACCCACTACCACGCGGTGCGCGTGCTGGGGGCCTCGGCCTACAAGGCCGAGCACGTGATTGCCAGTGAAGAGACGCTCGAGCTCATCCGCGAGCGCGGCGAGCAGGACATGAAGAGCGAGATCGGCCGCTTCCCGCGCCTCTTCCGCGGCGCACACACCATCCCGGGACTCACGTGGCCGACGCTCACCTTCCGCGGCGAGCTGCGCCTGATGCTCGGCAAGCTCGAGGTTCGCATCAGCCAGCCCGGCCCCGGCCACACCCGGGGCGACACGATCGTCTGGGTGCCGTCGCAGCGCGTGCTTTTCTCAGGCGACCTGGTCGAATACGAAGCCGGCATCTACACCGGCGACGCCCACCTCGAGGAATGGCCCGCGACCCTGGAAAAGCTGAGGGCGCTGAAGCCGAAGGCCCTGGTCCCGGGCCGCGGCCCGGCGCTGACCAGCCCCGCCGCCTGCGAGCGCGCCATCGACTTCACACAGCAGTTCATCCGCGGCCTCTACGCCTGCGCTCGGCAGGGGGTACAGCAGAAAAAGTCGCTGAAGGACGTTTACGCCGCCGTCCGCAGGCGGATGGATCCGGTTTACGGCAAGTACCCCATCTACGAGCACTGCATGCCGTTCGACGTCTCCCGCGCCTACGACGAGGCGAGCGGCATCAAGCACCCGCGCATCTGGACCGCGCGACGGGACATGGAGATGTGGAAATCGATCGCCTAATCGGGGTCAGAGCCCGATTAAAAATGCGGGTCAGAGCACGAATAAAAATAGGGCTCTGACCCCGATTTCCCCGACGCTGGAAAAAGAAAGGGCCGCCTTTGGGGGGCGGCCCTTAGAGCATCCCACCGGAAAAGAGGAGGAGGAGGATCCGGTGAGTGCTGCGTTGCAACAACTATACTGCTTTTTATCCGCAGTTTAGAATCCGCACGATTAGAGAAACACTTTTGCGGATTCTGCAAAGATGGCCGATGCCCTTCAGGAAATGGCGGTTTTTTCTAAGGTTGTGGCCGCCGGCAGCCTCTCGGCGGCAGCCCGAGAACTGGGTTTTTCCGCTGCCTTGGTGAGTCGCCGGCTGGCCGCGCTCGAGTCCCGGCTAGGGGTCCGGCTGATCAACCGCACGACCCGCAGCCTCCACCTCACCGTCGAGGGCTCCCGCTACTACGACGTCTGCACCCGGGTGCTGGCGGAGATCGAGGAAGCGGACGCCGAAGTCACAGTCGGCCGCGTCGAGCCGCAGGGCGCGCTGAAGGTGGCGCTGCCCGCCTCATTCGGCCACCAGCACGTGGCGCCGCTGGTGCCGCAGTTCGCCGCGAAATTTCCGAAGGTGCAGCTCGCGCTCAGCCTGTCCGACCGCACGGTGAACATCATGGACGAGGGCTTCGACGTCGCCGTGTGCATTGCCGACCTGCAGGACTCCTCGCTCGCGGCCCGCCGCCTCGCGCCGAACCGGCGCGTGGTGTGCGCGAGCCCCGCATACCTCGAGGAGCATGGCACTCCGCGCACACCCGAGGAGCTCGCCAGCCACAACTGCCTGGTCACCGCCGACTTCACCGGGAATTGGGATTACGTCGGGCCCGACGGCCGCTCCGCCTCGATGCGCGTGCGGGGCAAGTACTGCTGCGACAACTGGGAGGTCCTGCGCGAATGGGCGCTCGCCGGGCTCGGCGTCGCGCTGAAGTCCACCTGGGACGTGTACCGCCAATTGCAGGACGGCTCTCTCGTCGCGCTGTTCCCCGGCTATACCTTCCACTCCGACGTGGCTATTTACGCGGTGTACCCGCACCGCCGCTTCCTGCCGGCAAAGACCCGCGTGTTCATCGAGTTTCTTGCGCAGTCCTTCGGACCGGAACCGTACTGGGACCTGTGCTAGCTTTGAACCGCTGCCCATGAACGCTCCCGTAGACCCCGCCGCCCTCGCCGCCGCATCGCTCGACGACAAGTACACGCTGGAGCGCGGCCGCGTGTTCCTCACCGGCACGCAGGCGCTGATCCGCCTGATGATGCTGCAGCGCGCGCGCGACCTCGCCGCCGGCGTCAACACCGCGGGATTCATCTCCGGCTATCGCGGCTCGCCGCTCGGCGGCCTCGACCAGGCGCTGTGGCGCGCGCGCCCGCACCTCGAGACGCACCACATCCGCTTCCAGCCCGGCGTCAACGAAGACCTTGCCGCCACCTCGATCTGGGGCACGCAGCAGCTCAACCTCTTTCCGCGGGCGAAATACGACGGCGTGTACTCGATGTGGTACGGCAAGGGCCCGGGCGTCGACCGCTGCGGCGACGTCTTCAAGCACGCCAATGCCGCCGGCACCTCGAAGCACGGCGGCGTGCTCGCGCTCGCCGGCGACGACCATGCCGCCAAGTCCTCCACGCTGCCGCACCAGTCGGAGCACATCTTCAAGGCCTGCCTGATCCCGGTGCTCAACCCGGCCAACGTCCAGGACTACCTCGACCTCGGCCTGCACGGCTTCGCCATGAGCCGCTATTCCGGCTGCTGGGTCGCCTTCAAGTGCGTCACCGACGTCGTGGAATCGGGGGCCTCCGTCATCGTCGACCCGGACCGCGTCACCGTCATCGAACCCAAAGACTTCGCCATGCCTCCGGGCGGACTGAACATCCGCTGGCCCGACGGGATACTGGAGCAGGAAGCGCGCATCCTCGACTACAAGGTCTATGCCGCGCTCGCCTACGCGCGCGCCAACGGCCTCGATCGCATGATCTGGGACTCGCCGAACGCACGCTTAGGCATCGTCACCACCGGCAAGTCGTACGGCGACGTGATGCGCGCGCTGGCCGATCTCGGCATCGACGCGCGCGTCGCCCGGGATATCGGTCTGAGGGTTTACAAGGTCGCGCTGTCCTGGCCGCTCGAGCCGACCGGCGCGCGCCGCTTTGCGCAGGGACTCGAG
>DASSPL010000270.1:0-5092 GCA_035699685.1 Burkholderiales bacterium
GCCGCTCGCGTGCGACGCGCACTGCCACATCTTCGGGCCGGCGGCGAAGTTTCCCTACGCGCCCGACGCCCCGTACTGGCCGCCCGATTCGCCGTTCGAAGGGCTCCAGCGTTTACACAACATACTGGGGATCGAGAGGGCGGTGATCGTCCACGCCAGCTGCCACGGCGCGGACATGCGCGTCACGCTGGACGGCATCGCGCGCTCCAACGGCCGCTATCGCGGCACCGCGATCATCGACGAGAACTACGGCGACCGGGAATTCCAGCAGATGCACGACGGCGGCATCCGCGGCGTGCGCTTCAACTTCGTCAGGCACCTCGGCGGCCGGCCGGACATGGCGTTCTTCCAGCGTACCGTGGAGCGCGTCAAGGCGATGGGCTGGCACCTGATCCTGCACCTGGATGCCACGGACCTGGTCGAATTCGATGCGCTGTTCAAGCGCATCCCGGTGCCGATGGTCATCGACCACATGGGCCGGGTGAAGGCCGCCGACGGCCTCGAGCAGCAGCCGTTCAAGGTGCTGCTCGAGTGGATGAAGCAGGAGAACTTCTGGGTCAAGGTCTGCGGCGCCGAGCGCGTCTCGTCGATGGGCCCGCCGTTCACCGACGCGGTGCCGTTCGCGCGCAAGCTGATCGAGGCCGCCCCGGATCGCATCCTGTGGGGCACCGACTGGCCGCACCCCAACGTGGGCAAGCACATGCCGAACGATGGGGACCTGATGGATCTCTTCCCGCAGATGGCGCCAACGCCAGAGCTCCAGAAGAAGATCCTGGTGGACAATCCGGCACGCCTCTACGGCTTTAATTCGGGGTCAGGGTAGTAATTCAATTTCCACCCTGACCCCGAATTTTCAGAGGCGGACGAAGACGCGGTAGCGCAGGGTGCTGTTGCCCTCGGGCGGCACGGTGATGCGCCACTCCGCGGTGCCGGCGGCCATCTTGGCGTGCTTGGCCGACTCCTCCAGCATGCGCCAGTCGCCCGGCACCGGCTCGCGCACCACCACCGTCACCGGCTCCTTCTTGGCGTTCTTCAGCACGATCTCGTAGGCGCTCTCGAACGCGTAGCCGCGGTTGAGGGGCTCCCGGCGCACGAAGTCGGTCTGCTTCTTGTCGGCGGTGACGTCGAAGGCGTCGCCGAGCTTGAGGCGCACCTTCTCGTTCTTCGGCGTGTGGTCGATGGCATCCTCGCCGACGAACTGCGCGTTGCCGGACGAATCCTTCTTGTAGACGCGCACCACGCCCTTCGGCATCGGCAGGCCGAGCCTGGAGCTCTCGCGGTTCTCGAACTGCACGAACACGCCGACCTTCATCTTCTGCCCGATGTTGCCGTGGCTCGAGCGGTAGTAATAGTCGGAGCCCTGCAGGAGGAGCTCCTTCACCACCGGGACGCCGCCCGCGCTGAGCAGCGCCACCTGCTTCGTCTGGTTGTCGGCGATGGTGGTCGGGCGGCCGAGCGTGTAGAGGTGGTACTCGAAGAGCTGCTCCTGCTTCATGTCCGGCGCGGCGGGCGCTTCGCGCGCGGCCATCGCGCGGCTCTGGGCGGCGGCGAGGCGCATCTCGTCGCGCACGCGGTTCACGTCGCCGGCGACGAGCTGCAGCTTGGCGTTCGGATACGCGGTGCCGCTCTTGTTGGTGAGCGTCACCCAGCCGTTCAGGTCGAGCGAGGTGTCGTTCGCATTCAGCTCGGCGACGTAGTCCGCCTTCCACGCGAGGCCGCCGGAAAGGTAGGACAGCTCCACCGTCTGGCTGCCCGCGTTCCTGCTGAGGAGCTCGGTGACCAGCGTCGGCCGGTCGCGCAGGTTGGGCGGCACGCCGTCGTAGACGATGCGGCCCGGCAGGCCGGTCTCGATCCGATCGCCGATCCTGAGCACCACGCCGTTGTTGGCGGCGAGCACCGTCGCGGTCTCGATCGACTCGCTGCCGTTCATCGGGTGGGTCTTGATGATGCGCACCGTGCGGCCGACGTACTTCTCCAGCAGCTTGGCCGGCGTCAGCAGGTCGAAGTCGAAGTTCTGCTCGATGAGCGACAGCGCGCCGGGATGCGAGATGCTGCGCAGCGCCGCCGTCTCCGGCCGCATGCGCGCGCTCACCTCGCGCAGCGCGAGCCGGTTCGGCCCGGCCTCCAGCGTCACCCGGCGCAGGTCCTTGATGAGCGCCAGGTTCTCGTTGTAGATGGTGACGGCCACCGACTGCTGGTCGTTCAGCGTGCTGGGCCGCTCCTCCACCGCCGCTTGAGCGGCAAAGGCGAGGCTGACGGCGAGGGCGGCTAGGCTGCGCTTCATGGTTGTCCTTTTTGAAATGGGGTGCCTCGTCCTTAAACGGAGCATTCCCCGAAAGGGGTTAGGCGCTATCCTTCGCCGGCCATGACCTACCGCCTGCTGAGCTACGAAGCCGAGGGAGGCCCGCGCGGCGGGCTGATGATCGATGGAAAGGTGTACGACCTTGAGCGCGAGACCGGCTCGGCGAGCGTCCTGCAGGCGCTGCGCGCGCAGAAGCCGTTTCCCGGCAAGCCTCGCTCGGAGGCGCTGAAGAACCCGCGCCTCGCGGCGCCGCTGCCGGATCCGGGCAACATCTTCTGCGCCGGCGCCAATTACACCGACCACATGGCCGAGATGGCGCGCGCGCAGGGCCAGCAGCCGGGGCCGACGATGAAGGACCTGGGCGAGAAGCCCTGGTTCTTCATCAAGACGCAGCACTCGATCGTGGGACCGGATGCGGCGGTGAAGCTGCCGCCGTACTCCAAGGCGGTGGACTGGGAGGTGGAGCTGGTCGCCGTCATCGGCAAGCCGGCGAAGGACGTGCCGGCGTCGCGCGCGCTGGATTACGTCTTCGGCTACACCATCGGCAACGACCTGTCCGCGCGCGACGCCATCCGCCGCGAGAAGAATCCGCCCTCGGGTCCGTTCCACTTCGACTGGCTGAGCTCGAAGTGCTTCGACGGCTCGTGCCCGCTCGGGCCGTGGATCGTGCCGGCGGCCGAGGTCGGCGACCCGCAGAAGCTGGCGCTCAAGCTGTGGGTGGGCGACGAGCTGATGCAGGACTCGAACACCGGGCAGATGATCTTCACCGTCGCGGAGCAGATCGAGATGCTGTCCTCGCGCCTCACGCTGCAGCCCGGCGACCTCGTCATGACCGGCACGCCGGCCGGCGTCGGCATGCCGCGCAAGCGCTTCCTGCGCCCGGGCGAGAAAGTGAAGCTCTGGATCGAGAAGATCGGCGAGTTCGAGCACCGCATGGTGTAAGTACAATCGACCCATGGCACGCATCATCGGCGGCATCGGCACGTCGCACGTCCCCACCATCGGGATGGCGTTCGACAAGGGCAAGCAGAACGATCCCGACTGGCAGCCGCTCTTCAAGGGCTACGAGGCGGTGCAGAAGTGGCTGGCGGAGAAGAAGCCGGATGTGCTGTTCTTCTGCTTCAACGACCACGCCACCAGCTTCTTCTTCGACCATTACCCGACCTTCGCGCTCGGCGTGAGCGACGAGTACCGCATCGCCGACGAAGGCCTCGGCCAGCGGCCGATCCCGCGCCTGAAGAGCGACGCGCGCTTCTCGCGCCACATCGCGCAGCGCCTGATCGCCGACGAGTTCGACATCTCCGTCTTCCAGGACATCGCGCTCGACCACGGCCTGCATTCGCCGCTCACCATGATGTGGCCGGCCAAGCCGGACTGGCCGGGCAAGGTGATCCCGCTGGTGGTGAACGTGGTGCAGCACCCGCTGCCGACGCCGCGGCGCTGCTACAAGCTCGGCCAGGCTTTGCGCCGTGCCATCGAGTCCTACCCGGAGAACCTCAAGGTGGCGATGGTCGGCACCGGCGGCCTGTCGCACCAGATGATCGGCGAGCGGGCCGGCTTCAACGACGAGAAATGGGACCTCGAGTTCCTCGACCTCATCGACCGCGACCCCGAGCGCCTGGCTTCCATGAGCGTCGAGGACTTCGCGCGCCTCGGCGGCAACGAGGGCGCCGAAGTCATCATGTGGCTCATCATGCGCGGCGCGCTCGACAAGTCCGCGCGCAAGGTGCACCAGAACTACTACCTGCCGATGACCACGGCCATGGCGGTCGCTCTCTTCGAATAATTACGTACCGGGTACGGAATTGAGCAAGTACGTCTTCGATCTCGAGAAAAGCGCCAAGGGGCTGCGGCTCAACCGCTTCCTCAACTCGCTCACCCGAAAGGATTTCCGGGATCTGTTTCTGCAGGATCCGGACGTGGCGATGAAGGGCCTCAGCGCGGAGGAGAGGGGTATGGTGCGCCGCCTCGACTGGAAGGCGATGCAGGACTATGGCGCGAGCTTCTTCTGCCTCGAGAAGCTGGCGCGCACCAAGGGCGTGTCGAACCCGGAGATGGTCGCGCACTTCCGCGGCGAGACGCTGGAGCAGTTCCTCAAGACCCGCCGCGTCCCCGGCGCTCGTTGAGCTGGCATAACTCAGTAGTAAATGCGCTGAAGGCGAACGACGTTCGCCTGGTGACCTATATCCCGGACAACGTGCTGAAACCGCTCATCACCGCGGTGCACGAGGATCCCTGGTTCAAGGTGCTGTGCCCGGCGCGGGAGGAGGAGGCGGTCGGCATCGTCGCCGGGGCGTACATGGCGGGGATGCGCGGCATCGTCCTCATGCAGACCAGCGGATTCGCGACGCTGCCGAACGTGCTGGCCTCGCTCGTCGTGCCCTACGACCTGCCGGTGCTGATGCTGGTCTCCGAGCGCGGCACGCTGGGCGACCACCAGCTCGGCCAGGCGATCGTGCGCAGCACGATGCGGCCGGTGCTGCAGACGCTCGGCATCGAGCACTTCGTCCTGGAGCGGCCGGAGGACGTGGAGTTTGTCGTCGGCGGGATGGCCGCGCAGGCCTTTGCGACCCAGGCTCCGGCCGCGATCATTCTTTCGCCTCTGCTGACGAAGCAATGAAGCGCTTCGACCTCACTTGCCGTCTCGTGAAGAAACTGACCAACGAGGCGGTCATCGGCGGCATCGGCAATACCAACTTCGATCTCTGGGCCGCGGGACAGCGCCCGGAGAACTTCTACATGCTGGGCAGCATGGGCCTCGCCGTGCCGCTCGGCCTCGGCGTGGCGCTG
>DASSPL010000271.1:0-4472 GCA_035699685.1 Burkholderiales bacterium
GCTGCTCGACGGCGAGACGGTGTTCCGCCTGTACGACACGTTCGGCTTCCCGGTCGACCTCACCGCCGACATCTGCCGCGAGCGCGGCGTGATGATCGACATGGCGGGCTTCGAGGCCGCCATGGAGCAGCAGCGCGAGCGCGCCCGCGCGGCGTCCAAGTTCGCGATGGCCGCGGCGCTCGAATACTCCGGCGGCAAGACCGTGTTCCACGGCTACGAGAAGCAGGCGCACCCGGGCAAGGTGGTGGCGCTCTACCGCGAGGGCGCGCAGGTCAAGCAGCTGAAGAGCGGCGAGACCGGCAGCGTGGTGCTCGACGAGACGCCGTTCTACGCCGAGTCGGGCGGCCAGGTCGGCGACCGCGGCGAGCTGGTCGGCTCCTCCGGCACGTTCGCGGTCGAGGACACGCAGAAGATCCAGGCCGACGTGTACGGCCACCACGGCACGATGCGCAGCGGCACGCTGAAGGTCGGCGACCGCGTGGACGCCAGGGTGGACACGGCGTTGCGCGCGCGCACCATGCGCAACCACTCCGTGACGCACCTCATGCACAAGGCGCTGCGCGAAGTGCTCGGCCCGCACGTCCAGCAGCGCGGCTCGCTGGTCGACGCCGACAAGACGCGCTTCGACTTCTCGCACAACAAGCCGCTCACCGACGACGAGATCCGCGAGGTCGAGTCGCGCGTCAACGCCGAGATCCTGCAGAACACGCCGACCCGCGCGCAGGTGATGCCGATCGAGCAGGCGAAAGGCTCAGGCGCGGTGATGCTGTTCGGCGAGAAATACGGCGATGAGGTGCGCGTATTGGATATCGGCAGCTCCCGCGAGTTCTGCGGCGGCACGCACGTCGCGCGCACCGGCGACATCGGCGTGTTCAAGATCTATTCCGAGGGCGGCGTCGCCGCCGGCATCCGGCGCGTCGAGGCGACCACCGGCCTGACCGCGCTCGCCATGATGAATGCGCAGCTGCAGGAATTCCGCGAAGTGTCGCGCGCTCTGCGCGCGCAGCCCGGACCCGGCATGGCGCAGAAGGCGGTGGCGAGCCTGCTGGAGGAGAAGAAGGGCCTCGAGAAGGAGCTGCAGCGCACCCGTTCGAGGCTGCTCTCCGGACAGGGCGGCGACCTCAGCTCGCAGGCGGTCGAAGTGAAGGCGAAGGACGGCCAGGTCATGCGCGTGCTGGCGGTCACGCTGGACGATGCCGATCCGAAGACCATGCGCGAGACCATCGACCGGCTGAAGGACAAGCTCAAGTCGGCGGCCATCGTGCTCGGTGCGGTGAACGACGGCAAGGTCTCGCTGATCGCCGGCGTCACGCCGGATCTGACGGGCAAGGTGAAGGCCGGCGAGCTGGTGAATTACGTGGCCCAGCAGGTCGGCGGCAAGGGCGGCGGGCGCCCGGACATGGCGCAGGCCGGCGGCACCAACCCGGCCGGGCTGCCGGGTGCATTGCAATCGGTCAAATCATGGGTGGAGCAACGCGTATGAAAATCATCCTTGCAGTCGCGACGGCCGCGCTCTCGGGTAGCGTCATGGCGCACCACGGCTGGAGCGAGTACGACAGCTCGAAGACGCTCAGTCTCACGGGCAAGGTGGTCGATTCAGGCTACGAGCATCCGCACGGCCACGTGCGGCTGGAAACACCGGGCAAGACCTGGAGCGTGATCCTGGCGCCGCCCTCGCGAATGGAGCGTCGCGGCCTGGAGAAGGGGGCGCTGAAGGCCGGCGCCTCCGTGACGGTCGAGGGATACGCCAACCGCGACAAGCCAGAGGAAATGCGCGCGGAGCGCATCCTCGTCAACGGCAAGGCCATCGAGCTCAGATGACGCCGCAGGGGGGGCCGCTCGCGGCTCTCGAGGCGTCGGGCCTCGGCCAGGCCATGCGCCAGTGGCTGTGGCTCTATCCGGCGGTCGAAACGGTCCACATCATCGGCATCGCGCTGCTGTTCGGCTCGATCGCGGTGCTGGACGTGCGGCTGCTCGGGTTTTCCCGGCGGGTGTCAGTGCGGGTGCTTGCGCGCCATGTGCTGCCGTGGAGCATCGGCGCATTCGTCCTGATCGTGCCGAGCGGGCTGCTCATGTTCGTCGCCCACGCGACGGACTTCATCTCGAGCCCGCTGTTCGTGCTGAAGATCTGCCTGATCATGGCCGCGCTGCTGAACGCGGCGCTGTTCCATGCCATCACGTTCCGCACTGCCGACGTTTGGGACACGCAGGAGATGGGCAACCTGCCGCCGCCGCCCTCGGCGCGCCTCGCCGGCGCGCTTTCGCTCTTGCTGTGGGCGAGCGTGATCGCCTGCGGCCGGCTGCTCGCCTACTTCTAGAAGCCGATCTTCTGCCGGCGGCCGGAGCGCCCGACCTGGACGTCGTCGGGCTGCACTTCGCTCCGCCCGGCGAGCTTGGCGGTGCCGAAGGCCGACTGGATGGTGCGCCGCATCTCGCGCGGGGTGATCGCGGCGAGCTTGTCGAGCGTGGCCTCGCTCGGCGCTTCCGGGAAGCGCTTGCCCCAGTCGTGGCCGTTGCGTACCTCGCCGTAGATGTTGAGCGCAATGCGGCGCGAGCCGGCCTCGTCGGGGGCGTCGATCTCGTAGACCGCCATGCGGTTGAGGAGCGGCTCGGGGATGCGCGCGGCGTCGTTCGCGGTCGCGATCCAGACGGCGCCCGAGGCGTCGATCGGCACCTCGACGAACTCGTCGACGAAGCGGGTGGCGGTCTTCTGCTCGAGCAGCTCGTACAGGGCGCCGAGCGGATCGAACTGGCCGTCGCCGCTCGCCTTGTCGATCTCGTCCACCGTGATCACCGGGTTGGCGTATTCGCCGTTCAGGAAGGTGTCGAACACCTTGCCCGGCTTCGCGTTCTTCCATTGCGACGAAGCGCCGGACAGCACCCACCCCGCGGTGAGCGAGCTCATCGGCACGAAGCCGTAGCCGGTGCCGAGCAGCTCCGAGAGCTTGCGCGCGAAGTGCGTCTTGCCGATGCCCGGCTCGCCCAGCAGCAGCATCGGCGGCAGCTCGATCGAGTCGTTCGAGTCGACGCACAGCGCGAGGTGCTTGCGGATGTCGTCGAGCACGTCGGAGAAATTCGGCAGCTCCTCGAACAGCGCCTCCATCTCCGGCAGCGCCGAAGGCTTGACGGTGAAGCGCTGGCCGCCGAGGCGCAGCATCTTCTCGTAGAGGGCGCGCAGCGCTTCGTTGGCGGAGGGCGAAAGCTCGTGCAGCGCCTTCTCGACCGCCGGGACGTCGTAGACGTCCTTGAAGCCTGCGATCGGAATCGTCACGGTTGCGGACATGGGTAGCCTCTCTTCTTGTTGGCCCACGACACTCCGAGTGAAAAACGTAGCATGGTGCGTTCCTCCAAGCAAACTGCAAGCCAAAGACGCCGCTGGCAGTCATATCGGCGGATTGCCAATCCACTACAGTGGTCACATGCCTACTACAACGCGCAAGGACTTCAATGGTTTCGGCCGCGACTTCCTGCCCGGTACCCTCGGCGTGGAAATCATCACGGTCACGCCCGAGCTCGTGGAGAGCCGGCTGGCGGTGCAAAAGCGCCTGCTGGCGCCGAACGGTTACCTGCATGCCGCATCGGTCGTCGCCCTTGCCGATACCAGCTGCGGCTACGGCTGCGTGGCGGCCCTGCCGGAGGGCGCAAGCGGATTCACTACGATCGAGCTGAAGACCAGTTTCCTCGGCACGGCGCGTGAAGGAATGATCCTCTGCCGCGCCACGCCGGTGCATCGCGGCCGCACCACGCACGTCTGGGATGCAGCCGTCACGGTCGAGGCGGGCGGGGCGCGCATCGCCCAGTTCCGCTGCACGCAGATGATCCTGTGGCCGAAAAAGTAGGAGCAGTGGACAGCGCCCCCGCACTCATGCTTGAATGCGGCCAGATGAACGGCCGGTTCTTCTTCGGGTTCTTTTACTTCCACCGCGCACTGGCGGACTGGACCGGCTAAGCTCAACCTTAGGATCCAACCAAAACCGCCAGCGCCAAAAGCCTGGCGGTTTTTGTTTTTGGGAGCCAAAAATGACACCGCCTCTCGACGCCTACCTGCCGATTCCCGCCGACAAGACCTCGCTCACCGACGACGAGCGCATCGACGATGTCGTCCCGCTGCCGCCGCCGGAGCACCTGATCCGCTTCTTCCCGATCCAGGGCACCGCGGTCGAGACGATGATCACCGAAACGCGCCGCCAGGTGCGCCAGATCATGCAGGGGCGTTCGGACCGGCTGCTGGTGGTCATGGGGCCGTGCTCGATCCACGACCCGGCCGCGGCGCTCGCCTACGCCGAGAAGCTGGCGGTGGAGCGCCGGCGCCACGCCGGCGAGATCGAGCTCCTGATGCGCGTGTACTTCGAGAAGCCGCGTACCACGGTCGGCTGGAAGGGGCTGATCAACGACCCGTATCTCAACGGCAGCTTCCGCATCAACGAGGGCCTGCGCATCGCGCGCGACCTGCTGGTGCGCATCAACCAGGC
>DASSPL010000272.1:0-11279 GCA_035699685.1 Burkholderiales bacterium
CACCGAGGACGAGCACCTCTACATCGTCGCCTCGGGCCTGCTCAAGGTCACGCAGCGCGGCAAGCTGCTCAACGCCGTGAGCCCCGGCGAGTGCGTCGGCGAGATGGCCTATGCGCGGCGCAACGGCAACATGCGCAGCGCCACCGTGACCGCCATCGAGCCGACCTGGGCGATGCGCATGCGCGTGCAGGACATCGATACCCTGTCCGATTCGTGCCGCGCGCGCTTCAACGAGGCCTTCCTCTCGATCATGGCCGAGCGCCTCAGCATGCTCGGTGGCCGGGTCATAGGCGCATAAACCCCTAATTGGGGACAGACCCCATTTTTCTCATCTGGGAAAATGCGGTCATGCTCCGGATCAACCTTGGTGCGCTGTTGCTGGTTTTCGCCAGCGGCACCGTCCTGGCCGGTTTCGACGTCAACGACGTCACCCTCGGGGCCAGCGAGAACGACGTCCGGTTCAAGTTCAAGGAAGCGAACTGCCGCGAGCTGGAATGGCCGTCGCGGGCGGCCGACCGCCGCTGCGACGACTCGCGCGTCAAGCTGGGCGGCATCGACGCGAGCGTCACCTTCTACCTGAAGGAGGGCGCGGTCGAGGGCTTCGACGTGCGCTTCGAGAAGGGCCAGTTCGAGCGCATGAGCAAGTTCCTCGTCGAGCGCTACGGCAAGCCGGCGATCGACAAGAAGAGCGCGCTCGGCTCGACGCTCGAGTGGAAGGCCAACGGCGAGCGTGCGCGGCTCACCGCCGAGCAGGGGCGCCGCCGCGCCTCACTGCTCGTGTGGCGCGGCGCGTTCGAGGACGAGATCTACAAGGTGCGTTAAAGCTTCCTCAGCACCTTCACGGCTTTCGCCGCGTCCTCCGCCGAATCGACGGCGACGAAGCTGAGGAAGTTCTTCCCCATCGCCATGCCGTTCATGCCGCGGAAGCTGACGCCCGACTCGGCCAGCGCGCGGGCGATCTTGCCGCCCAGCCCGGGCTTGTCGCTGCCTTCGATGCGCACGCCGTGGATCGTCTCCGAGCGCTTGAAGCCCGCCTCCTGCGCGGCGCGCGTGACCTTGGCGCCCTCGATCGGGCTCGCGAACAGGATGCCCTGTCCCGGCACTTCCGGCGTGCGGCGCGCGAACACCACTTCGAGGTCGGCCCCGGCGCGCGCCAGCGCCTCGAGCTTCTCGGCTGCGCCTCCGGCCCGGTCGTCGATGACGGCCATCCATACGTCGTGTCGGCTCGCTTTGATCGCCATGGCTGCCTCCTCTGGCAGATTGAAGGGGGGAGATAATCTACGCCTATGGATGCGCTAGCGATAGAGACGAAGGCAAAGGACCTGATGACCCGGCTCGCCGCCCACGCCGAGCTGGCGCTGCTCGACGTGCGCGAGCAAGGCGTGCACTACCGTGGCCACCCGTTCTTCGCCTCCTCGGCGCCGTTGTCGAAGCTGGAGATGGTGATCGGCGACCTCGTGCCGCGCCGCAGCGCGCCGATCATCGTTTTCGATGGCGGGGAGGGGTTCGCCGCCAAGGCGGCCGCCAGGCTGGGCGAGCTCGGCTACACCAGCGTTGAAGTCCTGGACGGCGGCACCGCCGCCTGGAAAGCCGCCGGCGGCGAGCTCTTCAGCGGGATCAACGTGCCTTCCAAGGCGTTCGGCGAGTTCGTCGAGCATCACTATGAGACGCCGCGCATCCCGGCCGACGAATTCCGCAGGCTGCGCGAAGCCGGCGCGAAGATGGTGGTGGTCGATTCGCGGCCGTTCGAGGAATACCAGCGCATGTGCATCCCGGGCGGCGTCGACATGCCGGGCGCCGAGCTCGCGTATCGCATCCACGACCTCGCGCCGGATCCGGACACCCTGGTGGTCGTCAATTGCGCGGGGCGCACGCGCAGCATCATCGGCTGCCAGTCGCTGCGCAACGCCGGCATCCCGAACCGCGTCGTCGCGCTGAAGGACGGCACCATGGGCTGGGAGCTCGCCGGCCATGGCAGCGAGAAAGGCGCCACGCGCTTCGCGCCGGACCCTTCGCCCGAGGGCCTGGCGAAGGCCCAGGCCGCCGCCGAGCGGGTCGCGCAGCGCTTCGGCGTGAAGTTCACCGATGCGGGCCGCGTCCACCGCTGGTTGGGCGATGACGGGCGCACGACGTATCTCCTCGACGTGCGTACGCGGGAAGAGTTCGAGGCCGGCCATATCGCCGGCTCGCGCCACGCGCCCGGCGGGCAGCTCGTGCAGGCGACCGACGAGTACGTCGCCGTGCGCCACGCGCGCATCGTCCTCATCGACCCGCAGCGGGTGCGCGCCGTCATGACCGCCTCGTGGCTCGGCCAGATGGGCTGGCACGACGTGTACGTGCTCGGCAGCCTCGACGGCTTCCCGATCCAGACCGGGCCGCGGCCGGCGGGCGTGCATTACCGGCCGTGGGAAACCACGCGCGCAGCCGAAGGCGCGGTGCTCGACTTCTCCACCAGCCTGCGCTTTCACTACAGGCACATCCCCGGCGCGTGGTGGGTGGTGCGCTCCCGTCTGGCCGAAGCGAAGCAGAAGATCGGCGACGCTGCTTCGATCGTTCTTACTTCCGAGGACGGCGTGCTGGCGCATCTGGCGGCCCCGGAAGTCGCGGCGCTGTGGCCGCAGGCGAAGGTGCGCGTGCTGGACGGCGGCAACGCCGCCTGGCAGGGCCCGTGGGAAACCGGTCACGCGCGCGCCACCACGACGCGCGACGACGTCTGGTACAAGCCCTACGACCACGAGGCCGGCTTCGAGAAGCACGCCCGCGAATACCTCGATTGGGAGGTGGCGCTGATCGAGCAGATCAAGCGCGACCCGACGATCCGCTTCCAGACCTTCTAGTTAAGAAGCTTCGATACTCGAGGCAATAGACGAGCGTCGTCGATCTCTTTCGCCGTATCGGCAAAGCGTGCCGTCGGCCCGCGCCAGCGCAGCTCATCCACGTCGGTGAACAGGGGCGCATCGGCTCTCAGCGTGGCGAGCTTCTTGAAGAGGAGCGCGTGCTCCCGCCGCTCGCCAAGGAGCGGAGCGGGCCAGTCTTCCAGCGCGCCATATTTGTTTATCGCCCGGGCAGCCGTCACCGCCCCGTAGCCGGCGATGCCGGGATAGCCGTCGGCGGCGTCGCCGACGAGCGCTAGGTAATCGGGGATTCGCTCCGGCTCGACGCCGAACTTCTCGCGCACCGCCGCCGCGTCGAGGATCTTGTTCGCCTTGCGGTGCATCTGCACCACCCGGTCGCCGCGCACGCATTGCGCGAGGTCCTTGTCCGGCGTCCAGATGCACACTTTCTGCACCCGCTCATCGGCGTCGGCAATGCGGGCAGCGGAGGCGAGCGCGTCGTCGGCCTCGAGCTCGACCATCGGCCACACCGCGACGCCCATGTCGGCAAGCGCGCGTTCCAGAGGGTGAAACTGCGCCAGCAATGCCGGCTCGAGGCCCTGGCCCGTCTTGTACCCCGGCCACAGGCCGTTTCGGAAGGATTCGATGACGTGGTCGGTCGCCACGCCGACATGCGTGGCGCCCTGCTCGATCATCTGCAGCACGGTATGCAGCACACCCGCCACCGCGCCGAGCGGACGGTCGGTCTTCGTGAAGCGCCGCAGTCCGTAGAAGTGCCGAAAGAGCTCGTACGTGCCGTCTACGAGATGGACGACCAATTACGTACCGGGTACGGAATTAGCGGAGGAAGCAGCCGTCGGTGATGTCGATCACGGCGCCGTTGATGATCGGCGGTGCGTCGACGGCCAGCCAGCGGATGGCCTCGGCGACTTCCTCGGGCCGGCCTTTGCGGCGCGTGTAGACCTTGGTCATCAGCTCGGCCACACGCTCGGGCTGCGCCTTGTCGAGAAGCGGCGTGTCGATCGGTCCCGGCGCGACGGCGTTCACCTGGATGCCGTGCGGGCCGAGGAGGGCAGCGAAGCTGCGCGTGAAGCTCACCACGCCGGCCTTCGTCACGCCGTACCAGAGGTCGGTGTGCGCCGTGTAGGCCGCAACGGACGCCAGGCTGATGATGCGCCCGTGCTTCCTTTCCTTCATGCCACGGGACAAAGCGTGAATCAGCGCCACCGGCGCCTCGAGGTTGACCGCAAGGATGCGTTTCCTCTGCTCATCCGTATAGCGATCGATCGACACGGCGTTCTGGACGCCGGCGTTGTTCACCAGCACGTCGATCTGCCCCAGGCGATCAACCAGCGCCGGGATGCCGGCGATGTCGGTCAGGTCGTAGACCAGGTCGCAATTCTCGCGATCGAGGCCGATGACCTTGAAGCCGGCCTGCTTCAGCGCGTCGGCGCTCGCGCGGCCGATGCCGCGCGCAGCGCCGGTGACCAGCGCGGTTTTCAGCCGGCGAGTCCCGGCATGGTGAAGCCGGCCGCCTTGAGATCGCGGATCAGCTCTTCTTCCTGCGCGCCCGTGAGCTCGGTGAGGGGCGGGCGGCAGGTCCGCCACGTCGGGTCGTTGCCCCAGTGCGCGACACAAGCCTTGAGCGCCGGGATCATCGGCTGCTTCTGCACGATCTTGCGCGTCGCGGTGATGCCGGCCTGCAGCTTGTCGGCCTCCGCCGAGCGCCAGTTCCTGTAGACGTTGGCGATCGGGCCGGGGTTGACGTTGCCGGTGGCGGTGATGCAGCCCTTGCCGCCGTGGCGCATGTTGTCGAGCAGGAACACCTCGCTGCCGGCGAAGACGTCGAAGCCCTGCTTGGCGAACGCGTCGAGCATCGCCTTAGTGTTGTTCCAGTCGCCGCTCGAGTCCTTCACGCCGGCGACGATGCCCGGATACTTGGAGAGCAGCTTCTCGATCAGGTTCAGCGTGATCGGCACCTGCGACACCGGCGGGATGTGGTACAGGTAGAGCTGCAGCCGCTCGTCGCCGACGCGCTCGATGATCTCGGCGAAGTTGCGGTACAGGCCCTCGTCGGAGACCCCCTTGTAATAGAACGGCGGCAGCATCAGCACGCCGGCGCAGCCGAGCTCGACCGCGGCGCGGGTCAGCTCGATCGAGTCGCTCAGCGCGCAGTGGCCGGTGCCCGGCATGAGCTGGGCGGCGGACACGCCGCCCTTCACCAGGGCTTCCAGCAGCTTTCTCTTCTCGGCGACCGACATCGAGTTGGCCTCGCTGTTGGTGCCGAACACCGCAAGGCCGGCGCAGCCGCTCTTCAGCAGCCAGCGGCAGTGGCGCACGAAGCGCTCCTCGTCGGGGGAGTAGTCCTTCCTGAACGGCGTGATGACGGGCGAGAGCACGCCCTCGATTCGCTTCACCTTGCTGTGTGCCGGTTTCATGTCAATCCACCTTTGCTCCGGATGCCTTCACGATCGGTCCCCAGCGCTTGAGCTCCGCCTCGAGCATCTTCGCCATATCCTCCGGCGAGCCGGGAATGATGTTGTACCCCAGGTCGGTCATGCGCTTGATGAAATCCGGCCCTTTCGTCGCCTGCACCGACGCCGCGTTCAGCCGGTTGATGATCTCGCGCGGCGTGCCGGCGGGCACGGCGATGCCGAACCACACGCCGGACTCGTATCCTGGCACGCCGGACTCGGCGATCGTCGGCACGTCGGGCAGCGCCGGGTCGCGCTTCACCCCGGTCGTGGCGAGCGCGCGCAGCTTGCCGGCCTTGATGTGCGGCAGCGAGGAGGGGATGTTGTCGAACATCATGTTCGTCTGCCCGGCGAGCAGGTCGGTCACCGCCGGCGCGCTGCCCTTGTAGGGAATGTGCAGGATATCGGTGCCCGTCATCTGCGTGAACATCGCCCCCGACATGTGGATGCTGGTGCCGTTGCCGCTCGAGGCGTAGGTCCACTTGCCCGGCTCTTTCTTGGCCAGCGCGATCACGTCCTTCACGCTTTTCGCCGGCACCGACGGGTGCACGACCAGCACGTTGTTGAGCGACACGAGCGGCGCGACCGGCGCCAGGTCCTTGTTCGGGTCGAACGGCATCTTCGTGTAGAGGAACGGATTGATGGCCTGGATGCCGCTGGTGGTCATGAACAGCGTGTAGCCGTCCGGAGCGGAGCGCGCCGTCTCCGCGCCGCCGAGGTTGCCGCCCGCGCCGGGCTTGTTCTCCACGGCTACGGGCTGGCCCAGGATCTTCGTCAGCTCTGCCGACGTGGCGCGCGAGGCGATGTCGACCGCGCCGCCGGGCGGGAACGGGCAGATGAGGCGGATGGGCTTCGTCGGATAGCTCTGTCCGAACGCGAGCAGCGGGCAAAGCAGCGCGATTGCGAAAATTCGGAACACCAGGGGGCCTTTAGACGGTAAATTGCGAGCCGCAAATTATATGGCGAACCTCCTGGGAGCCGTCAGCATCGAGGACCTGCGGACCATGGCGAAGCGGCGCCTGCCGCGCGCCATCTTCGACTTCTTCGACGGCGGCGCCGAGGACGAGGTCACGCTGCGCGCGAACCGCGCCGCGTTCGAGCGCGTGCGGCTGCTGCCGAAGGTGCTGGTCAACGTGTCCGCGGTCGACACGCGCGTCGACTTCTTCGGCGTGGAAAGCCGGCTGCCGATGGCCATCGCGCCGACCGGCGGCATCAGCGCCGGGCGCGCCGGCGCCGAGCTGTCGCTTGCGCGTGCGGCGAAGCACTTCGGCATTCCGTTCACGCTCGCCACGCCCTCCGCATTCACAATAGAGCGCGTCGCCGAAGAGGTCGGCGGAAGGCTGTGGTTCCAGCTCTACGCGGTGCGCGATCGCGCCTTCCGCGAGAAGCTGGTGACCCGGGCGCGCGACGCAGGCTACGAGGCGATGCTCGTCACGGTCGACCTGCCGGTGTCCGGCAAGCGCGAGCGCGACCCGCGCAACGGCTTCGTCACGCCGTACAGCCCGAACTGGCGCAACTCGTGGGATGTGCCGCTCAAGCCCGCCTGGCTCCTCGAGATCGCGCGCAACGGCCTGCCCGGCATGGCGAACATGGCCGGCTACAACTTCTCCAGCCGCGAGAAGGTCGACATCGCCACCGCCGTGGGCCGCGAGATGGACCCGAGCCTCGACTGGGAGCAGATCAAGGGCCTGCGCGACTTCTGGCCGCGCAAGCTCCTCATCAAGGGCGTCGAGCGGCCCGAGGACGCCGAGAAGGCCGCAGCCATCGGCCTCGACGGCGTCGTGGTGTCGAACCACGGCGGGCGGCAGCTCGATGGCGCCGCGCCGACTCTCGAAGCCCTTCCTGAAATAGCGAGGCGCGTGGGGAGCAAGATCACGGTGCTGCTCGACGGCGGCGTGCGCCGCGGCGTCGACATCCTGAAGGCGCGCGCCCTCGGCGCGCACGGCGTGCTCACCGGGCGCGCCACGCTCTTCGGCGCGATGGCGGGCGGCGAGCCCGGCGCGCGCCGCGCGCTGGAGATCCTGTCCACCGAGCTCGAGCGCTCGATGAAGCTGTGCGGCGTGCGCACCGTCGCCGAGATCGGCCCCGACATCCTGGCCCCCAATTCCGTACCCGGTACGTAATTTTCGACGTTGAGGCTGCAGCAGCTCCGGAATTACGTACCGGGTACGGAATTGCGCGTCATCGCGAGTTGCACGGCAAGCGCGATCCCGGCGGCGAGGGCGGAGATGGCGCAGACCGCGAGCCAGCCGCTGGCGGCCAGGGCGCCGGAGGCGATGAACGCGCCGAAGGCGTTGCCGCTCCACACCGCGAGGCCGAACACCGTGTTCGAGCGGCTGCGCGCATCGGCGGCGAGCGAAGTGATCACCGTCTGGTTCGCGACCATCGTGGCGCGCAGGCCGCTGTCGAGGATCGCGGCGCCGACGGCGAGGGCGGCGGCCCACCATACGCCGAGCGCGAACACCGCGTAGGCGACGAGGATGAGGGCGATGCCGGCGCGCACGATCGGCCCGGGACCGTAAAGGTCGAGCCAGCGCCCGGCGGGGCGAGCGACCAGGATGCCGGCGGCGCCGGGAATGCCGATCAGGCCCGCGACCTGCGGCCCGAGCCCGTGCGTCTGGAGCAGCATCGTCGCGATCGTCGCCCAGAAGCCGCCGTAGCAGATGCCGAGCAGGAACTGGATCGCGGCCACGCGGCGCATCTCGCGGTGCGCGGCGATGAGGCCGAAGATCGATGCGATGAGCCGCGGATAGGGCAGCGAGGTCTTCGCCGCGGTGCGCGGCAATCGGGCGAGCAGCGCGGGGGTCAGCACGATCAGCATTGCAGCGGCGATCACGTACATCCAGCGCCAGCCCAGGTGCGCGGCGACCAGCCCGCCGACAATGCGCGCGAAGAGCAGCCCGAGGAAGAGGGCGGTCAGGATCGTGCCGACAGCGCGGCCGCGCTGGTTGGCCGGGGCGAGCTCGGCGACGAGCGGGATGACGACCTGCGCATAGCAGGAGCAAAGCCCGATGCAGAACCCGGCGAGCGCGGCAACCACGAGATTCGGCGCCGCCGCCGCGGCCAGCAGCGCCACTATCGCGGCCAGGTGCTGCCGCAGGATCAGCCGCCGCTTGTCCATGCGGTCGCCGAGCGGCACTAGCAGCACGATGCCGGCGAGGAAGCCCGCGAAGCTTGCCGTCGGAATCCAGCCGATCTGCAGGCTGTCCGCGCCGAACTCGGCCGCCATCGGGCCGAGCATCGGCGTCTGGTAGTGGATGCCGCTCGCCGCCGCGAAGGTCGTCGCGGTGAAGAGCAGCATCATCCGGCGGTCGAGGGTGGCTATCGGCGCTTCTTGGTTTTCTTGGCCGTTTCGGCCTTGAACTCGCGCACGTAGTCCGGCGGCGTGAACACCCACTCGAGTGCGTCGTAATAGCGCTCGGGCTTGCGCCCGCGGTAGATGTCGTTCCTCACCAGGCGCTGGATGCCGTCGGGCACGTGGAAGATCATGCCGACCAGGCTGTTGGCCGAGATCTGGACGCGCGAGGCGCGCGCCAGGCGCAGGTTCTGGTATTCGACGAACGCCTTCTCGAAGTTGCCGTTGGCGCGGTCGGCGCACACGCCGAGCGCGACCGCATCCTCCATCGCCATCGCCGCGCCCTGCGCCATGTACTGCAGCATCAGGTGCGCCGCATCGCCGAGCAGCGCCACCGGCCCGCGCGTCCAGTTATCGATCGGCTCGCGGTAGCGCAGGATCCAGCGCGTGAACTGCTGCGGCGTGCGCATCAGCTTGAGGGGCTTCTCGCAGTAGTGCGCGAACTGCGGCAGCACCTCTTCCGGCGGCGCGACCTCGTTATGGCCTTCGCCGATCGGCTTGCCGATCGTGGTGGCGACGAGGTTGAAGAGCTTCCAGCCGCGCAGCGGGTAATGGACGATGTGGGTGTTGTGCGCCGCCCAGAGCGTCGCCGCCGCCCAGCGCAGGTCCTTCGGCACGTCGCCGGCATTGAGCACCGCCCGGTAGCACTTGTGGATGCTCGCCTCCGGCAGCGGGTCGCCGACGAGGGCGTCGCGGACCACCGAGCGCGCGCCGTCGGCGCCGACCAGCGCTTTCCCCGAAATGCGCGACCCGTCGGCGAGCTCGACGCTCACGCCCTTGTCCGCCGAAAACCGCGTGACGCGGCTGCTGGTGCGCAGCTCGATCAGCTCCGGCAGCGCCTTGCAGCCGTCGAGGAGCGAGCCGTGGATGTCGGCGCGGTGCGTGACCGCGTAGGGGTTGGCAAAGCGCTTCGCGAAGCGCTTGTCGAGCGGGATGTCGATGATCTTCTCGCCGCTCACCCCATCCATCATCAGCATGCGCTCGATGAACACCGCGTCCTTCTTCACCAGGCCGCCGACGCCGAGCGCGTCGAGCGCGTGCCAGGCGTTGGGCGCGATCTGGATGCCGGCGCCGATCTCGCCGAACTGCGGCGCCTGCTCGAGCACGATGCTCCTGAATCCCTTGCGCGCCAGCGCGAGCGCCGAGGCGAGGCCGCCGATGCCGCCGCCGGCGATGACGACCGGCTCCTTGTTCCGCGGCGTTTTGCTAAAGGAGGATCGCGATGCCATCGAGCTCACCTTCCGAGTTGATGAGATCGATGCGCTTGTGCGCGATCTCGAATGCCTCGCCCCTGGGCCTGAGCCTGTGCTCGACCAGGGCGCCGTAGAGCCGCTGCTTCTCGTTGCGGAATTCCACCAGCGTGAGGGCGGAGCCGACCACGACTTCCTTGGGCGATTCCTTCAGGACCATGACGTTGCTCACCTGGTGCACCGTGCGCGCGACGGGCTGGCGCGCGTGCGCGCGCGGATGGCGGATCTGCTTCACGCGCAGCTCGAGCAGCGTCCGGTCGTCGTGGATGATCGAGGAGGTGTTGTACGGGTCCTGCTGCCCCTGTTCGAGCGGCACCCAGTAGGTCGCGTCGGCGGCGAAGAGCTCGAGCCACGCCTCGTATTGCTGCGTGTCCAGGAGCCGCGCCTCGTGGTAGAGGAACTGCTCAGGCGACATCACGAGGACTGCGCGGTCATGTAGTCCAGCCAGGCGCTCATCTGGGCGCGGATGAACACCTCGCTCGTGCCCGTCCTGCCCCGAAGCGTGCCTTTCTCCGCGACATCGTTGCCGTGTCCCCGGCCGATGTAGACCCACTCCGAGGCGGCGGCGCCGAGGCCGTGCTGGATGCGCTCGTAGACCTCGAGGTCGTCGGTCAGGACCCACGATGCCGTGCCGTTGACGACGTTGGCGAAGGCGACCGTGTCCCGGAACATGCGCTCGGGCGCGTTTTTCATGCGGAACGAGTAGGTGTAGACCACCGAGCGGTCCACCGCGAGCGGGTGGATGATGCGCAGCTGCCGGAACTGGCTCATGAACGAGCAGTTCGGGTAGACGATCGTGTTCCAGAGCGTGACGCGGAGGATGCGGTCCGCTTCCTTGTCCCCTACTTTGCCGACGAGCAGCTTGCGGTAGTCGTCGAACACGGGATTGCCGAGCCCAGCCACAAGGCGATCGTCGTCGTGGTAGTCGCCCATGTAGCCGTGGCCGCGCGGCGTGGTCCAGATGCCGGTCGCCTCCCAAACCGAATCCGGCGCGCCGTTCTGGCGCATCTGCCGCACGGCGATGTCGTAGTAGTGCTCCTCGCCCGGCTTGCCCGGCTCCGGCGCGTTGCGCGCGACGGCCACCGAGGAGGCGTGCACCCACGCGGGATGCGCGCCGTCGAGGTGGTTCTCGAGCATCAGCTTCCAGTTGCCGTTGTAGGTGTGCTTGAACACGCCGCCGGCGACCTCGAGCTCGCCGCCGGGGGCGCGGTCGACGAAGTCGTCAAACGACTTGCGCGCCGGCCCGAGGAAGCTCTCCAGGCTGTCGCCGGACGGGGCCAGCGACGCGAAGATGAACCCGCGGTAGTTTTCCACCCGGGGAACGCAAGCCAGGCGCAGCTCGGCGAGCTTCGCCGGCTCGTAGTTC
>DASSPL010000273.1:0-7115 GCA_035699685.1 Burkholderiales bacterium
GCCGCGGCGCCGAGCGTGGTCACAGCGTCTCCGAGAAGTCGCCGGCCGCGCGGCGCGCTTCCTCGGCCGCCTGGTACGAGGGCATGCGGCCGCGTGTCACGCTGACCAGCTCGTCCACCAGCGCGACGAAGAAGAGGGCGATGCCGGCGACCAGCGAAAGCTGCGGGATCCAGATCGGCACCTTGATCAGGCCCTGCGCCACTTCCTTGAACTGCCAGCTGTCGTAGACGAAGCGCGTCACCGCCCACAGCATGTAGGCGACGAACGCCGTGGCGATGACCAGCGCCCCGACCTCGGCGGCGCGCCGCGCCTTGCGCGGCAGCCGGTCGACGAACACGCCGACGCGCACCAGGTCGCCGCTGCGGAAGGTGTGCGCGAGCGCGAGGAAGGCGCACGCGGCGCACAGCCAGGCGACGATGTCGTCGGTGCCGCGGATCTGCAGGCCGACGCCGCGCGCGAAGGCCTGCGCCAGCATCAAGGCGCAGATCACCGCCAGCGCGACGGCGGCGAGAACGCCGGAGAGGAGATAGAGGCGGTCGAGGAACCGCCTCATGGTGTTATTTGCTCTTGTACGCCTTGAGGATGGCCTGGCCGTCGGCGCCCGCGGATTTCTCCCATTCCGCGGCCATCTGCTCGCCGACCTTGGCGAGGACCGACCTCAGCTCGGGCGACGCCTCGGTGACGGTGACGCCGTTTTTCGCCAGCGCGTCGTCGCCTTCCTTCTCGCGCGCCTTGGACATCTCCCAGCCGCGCGGCTCGGCGGCGGCCGCCGCCTTGAGCAGGCCGTCCTGCGACGCCTTGGGCAGCGAGTTGAACGCGCGCTGGTTGACGACCACGACGTTCTTCGGATTCCAGGCGTTGGTCTTGACGTAGTTCTTGACGAATTCCCAGGCCTTCGTCGTGGTGCCGGTGGCCGACGAGGTGACCATCGCGGTCATCGCGCCGGTGGCGAACATCTGCGGCACGTCGGTGACCTGCGTCTGCACGCCGGTCGCGCCGAGCAGCTCGACCAGGCGCGAGGTGAGCGGGCTGTAGGTGCGAACCTTCAGGCCCTTCAGCTCCGCTGCGTTCTTCAGCGGATCCTTGGTGTAGAGACCCTGGCCGGGCCAGGCCACGGCGTAGAGGAGCCTGAGGCCGCGGCCCTGCAGCTTCTTCTCCAGCACCGGCTTCTGCGCCTGGTAGAACTTCCAGGCGTTGTCGTAGCCGGGCGCGACGAACGGCACGTTGTCGGCGGCGAACACCGGGTCCTCGTTGGCGAACTGGCCGAGCAGGAACTCGGCGATGTTCACCTGGCCGGTCGACACCGCGCGCAGCATGTCGGGGTGCTTGATCAGCGACTGGGTCGAGTGCACCTGGATGTCGAGGCCGCCGTTGGTGTTCTTCTTCACGTCTTCGACGAACTGGCGCACGTTGCGGGTGTGGAACTCGCCGTCGGAATAGGGCGTCGGCATGTCCCACTTGGTCTGTGCGGTGGCCGCACCGCACAGGGCGAGCGCGGCTGCAGCGACGATCGTTTTCTTCATGGTTTCCTCCGGGAGCGGGAATCTTAGCGTAGTTCGTCTCGCACGGCCCGGGCGAGGGCGAGGCTCGCGGTGAGGCCGGGCGACTCGATGCCGAAGAGATGCACGAGGCCGGCGACACCGTGCTTCGCCGGGCCCTGGATCTCGAAGTCGGGCGCGGGCTCGGCGGGTCCGGCGGTCTTCGGGCGGATGCCGGCATAGCCGGGCGACAGCGCGCCGTCGGGCAGCCCCGGCCAGTAGCGGCGGATCGCGGCATAGAAGCGCTCCGCGCGGCGCGGGTCGACGTCGTAGTCGATCTTCTCCACCCACTCCACGTCGGGACCGAAGCGCGCCTGCCCGCCCATGTCTAGCGTGACGTGCACGCCGAGCCCGCCGGGCTCGGGCACCGGATAGACGAGGCGCGAGAAGGGCGAGCGGCGCGTCAGCGAGTAGTAGTTTCCCTTCGCGTAGAACTCCCGCGGCGCCAGCCCGGTTCCATACCCCTCCATTGCCCTGGCAACCGTGGGCGCGCGCAGTCCCGCGCTATTGACGAGCACGCCGCACAGGATCGGCTCGCTTCCCGCCACATGGACCTCGAATCCATGGGGGTGGACCACGGCGCGTTCGAAGCGGCTTTGCAGCCCGAGCATCGCGCCGTGCGCCTCGGCATCGCCGAGGTAGGCGAGCATCAGCGCATGGCTGTCGATGATGCCGGTGGAGGGCGAATGCAGCGCGCCGACGCAGAAAAGCTCGGGCTCCATGCGCGCGACTTCCTCCTTCGCGATCCAGTCGACGTCTGTGACGCCATTCGCATGCGCCTTTGCCCTTATCGAGCCGAGCTCGGCCAGCTGCGCCTGGTCGGTGGCGACGATCAGCTTGCCGCAGCGCCGGTGCGGCACGCCGTGGCTCTCGCAGTATTCGTACAGGAGGTGCTTGCCTTCCACGCACGCGCGCGCCTTCAGCGACCCCTTCGGGTAGTAGATGCCGGCGTGGATCACCTCGGAATTGCGCGAGCTGGTGTGCGTGCCGATCGCGTCCTCGGCATCGAGGATCACCACCTCGCGCCCCGCCATGGCGAGCTCGCGCGCGACCGCCAGGCCGACGATGCCGGCGCCGATGACGACCGCGTCAAGCCTTTCCACGCGCGAGCATCCTCTCGAAAGCAAAGGCGCAGACGGCGGCCACGATGGCCATGGTGGCCATGGGACGCGAGGTGCCGTCGAAGGTCATGCCGAGCACGGTGCTGACCAGCGCGCCCGAGGTGAAGCCGACGGCGCCGATGAGCGACGAGGCGGCGCCGGCGGCGTGCGGAAAGGGCGACAGCGCCATGGAGGTCGCGCTCGGCATGATGAGCGCGGTGCCGAAAAGGAGCACGCAATAGGGCACCACGAGCGCCGTCCAGTGGGTGGCGCCGGCCCAGGAAAGCGCGGCCACGGCTATGCCGCCGTAGAGGACGAGCCAGGCTCCCATGCGCAGCAGGCGCGCGGACCCCAGGCGCACCACGAAGCGGCTCGCCGCCCACGCCCCGCTGATCTGCCCGAGCATCACGCCGGCGAACATCCAGCCATAGGCGCCTATTGAAACGCCGGCGTGGGTCAGCGTGAAGGAGGAGCTCGCCACCCACGACAGGATGCCGGCCTGGCATGCAAGGAAGAGCAGCAGGGGCGCGACGAAGCGCCGCTCGGCGAGGATGCCGGCCAGCGTGCGCGCGATCTCGGAGGGGCGCGCCGAGCGCCGCTCGGACGGGGCGGTTTCGCGCAGGCCGAGCGAAACGGCCGCGAGCAGGCCCGCCGCGATCGCCGCGAAGGCCCAGAATACGGCGCGCCAGCCGAAGCTCGAGGTGAGCAGGGCGCCGAGCACCGGGGCGCCGATCGGCACGATGCTGAACACGACCATCATGCGCGCGAGGAGCCGGGCCGCCTGGTCGTGAGCATGCAGGTCGCGCACGATCGAGCGCGCCATCGCCACGCCGCCGGACATGGCGACGCCCTGCGCGAGCCGCAGCAGCGAGAGCGCGCCGATGGACTGCGCGAACGGGCCCGCGGCGGCGACCGCGAGCATGGCGGCGAGCGCGCTGATCAGCACCGGCCGCCGGCCGTAGCGATCCGACAGCGGTCCCCAGACCAGCTGCCCTATCGCGAGGCCGATGAAAAAGGTCGTCAGCGTGAACTGCGTCGCGCTGACCGGCGCGGAGAATGAGGCCGCCGCGTCGGGCAGCGCCGGCACCCAGAGATCGGTGCCGAGCGCGGAGAGCGCAACGAGGATGCCCAGCAGGAGCGTGAGGCCGAAGGAAGTGTCTTTGTTATTCAAGCTAGCATTGGATTCTAATGACCCAGCACGCCACGCTCGCTAATTGGCGCAGCGCGCCCTACAACCGGTGGGCATTCCACCATGTGCGCGAGCTCATTCCGAGCGCGGACATCCCCAACGATCCGCGCCGCATCCGCGACCTGCCTTCGGAAAAGCGCAATATCGAGGTGCGGGTAGAGCCCGACAGCGGCGAGCCGCTCACGCTCGCGCAGTTTCTAGACGAGACGCAGACCGACGGCTTCGTCGTGCTGCAGCGTGGCCGGCTGGTCTTCGAGCACTACGGCAACGGCATGACGGCGGACGACCCGCATATCCTGATGTCGGTGTCCAAGTCGATGCTCGGCCTTCTCATGGGCTCGCTCGCGATTGACGTCGAGCGGCCCGTGGCCGAGATCGTCCCCGAGCTGAAGGACACCGCCTATCGCGGCGCCACGATCCGCCAGCTCCTGGACATGCGCGCGGGTATCGCCTTCGACGAGGATTACCTCGCCACGTCGGGCACCATCGTCGACTATCGCAAGGCGACCGGCTGGAACCCGCTCGGCGCGGGCGACGAGCCCTCCGACCTGCATTCGTTCTACCGGGTGCTGAAGAAGCCCGACGGCCCGCATGGCGGGCGCTTCCATTACGTCTCGCCCAATACCGATCTCCTCGGCTGGGTGATCGAGGCCGCGACCGGCCGGCGCTATGCCGACCTGATGAGCGAGCACATCTGGAAGCCGGTCGGCGCCGAGCGCAGCGCCTACATCACGGTCGACCGCTTCGGCGCGCCGCGCTGCGCGGGCGGCATGTGCGTGACGGCGCGCGATCTGGCCCGGGTGGGGCAGTGGATGATCGAAAGCCGCAGCCCGTGGATCGACGACATCGAGAGGAACGGCGACCGCAAGGCCTGGGACGCCGGCAGCTTCACCGCGTACTTTCCCGACCTGCCCATCAAGTACCGCAGCAAGTGGTACGTGCTGGAAGGCGAAGCACCCCTCATTTTCGGCCTCGGCATCCATGGGCAGAACCTGTTCATCGACCGCGCCAACCAGCTGGTGATCGCCAAGCTGTCCTCGCAGGCGATGCCGCTGGATGCAGCGCGCATCGGACTTACCATGCGCGCTGTCTCGCAGATCAGGAAATGCCTGGCATGAATCGCTGGCAGTTCTGGATCGACCGCGGCGGCACGTTTACCGACGTCGTCGCGCGCCGGCCAGACGGCGCCATCGTCACGCACAAGCTCCTGTCGGAGAACCCCGAACGCTACCGCGACGCGGCGCTCGCCGGCATCCGGGAGCTGCTTGGGGTCGCGGAGAACCAGCCGATCCCGGGCGAGCAGATCGACGCGGTGAAGATGGGCACCACCGTCGCCACCAACGCGCTCCTCGAGCGCAAGGGCGACCCGACGGTGCTCTTCATCACCCAGGGCTTCCGCGACGCGCTGCGCATCGCCTACCAGAACCGCCCGCGGCTCTTCGACCGGCACATCGTGCTGCCGGAGATGCTCTATTCGAAGGTGGTCGAGGTGGAGGAGCGGGTGGGGGCCCGCGGCGAAATGGTCTTGCCCCTCAACAGCGAACGCGCCAGGGCGGATCTGGCCGCCGCATATAAGGAGGGCTTCCGCTCCATCGCCATCGTCTTCATGCACGGCTACCGCTTCACGGAGCACGAGCGGCAGGTGGCGGAGCTGGCGAAGGAGGCAGGCTTCACGCAGATCTCGGTCTCGCACCGGGTGAGCCCGCTGATGAAGCTGGTCGGCCGCGGCGACACCACCGTGGTGGACGCCTATCTCTCGCCGATCCTCGGCCGCTATATCAGCCAGGTGGCCTCGGAGCTCGAAGGCGTGCGCCTGTTCTTCATGCAGTCGAACGGCGGCCTCACCGACGCGCGCCGCTTCCAGGGCAAGGACGCGATCCTCTCCGGCCCGGCGGGCGGCATCGTCGGCGCGGCGCGCACCTCCGAAATGGCCGGCTTCGACCGCATCATCGGCTTCGACATGGGCGGCACCTCGACCGACGTGTCGCACTACGCCGGCACGTTCGAGCGCGAGTTCGAGACGCGCGTCGCCGGCGTGCGCATGCGCGCGCCGATGATGTCGATCCACACGGTGGCCGCCGGCGGCGGCTCGATCCTGCACTTCGACGGCGCGCGCTATCGCGTCGGCCCGGATTCCGCCGGCGCCAACCCGGGACCGGCGAGCTACCGGCGCGGCGGCCCGCTCGCGGTGACCGACGCCAACGTGATGCTCGGCAAGATCCAGCCGCGCTACTTCCCGCACGTGTTCGGGCCCAATGGCGACCAGCCGCTCGACTCCGGTGTCGTAAAGGAACACTTCAAGAAACTCACCACGACCATTGCGGACGGCCGCAGCGCCGAGCAGGTCGCCGAGGGCTTCGTGCAGATCGCCGTCGGCAACATGGCGAACGCGATCAAGTACATCTCGGTGCAGCGCGGCCACGACGTGACGCGCTACACCCTGTGCTGCTTCGGCGGGGCAGCCGGGCAGCACGCCTGCCTGGTTGCCGATGCGCTCGGCATGACGCGCGTCTTCATCCATCCGCATGCCGGCGTGCTCTCGGCGTACGGCATGGGCCTCGCCGACCAGACGGCGATGCGCGAGCGCGCGGTGGAGATGAAGCTCGACGCTTCCTGCAACCTCGAGGACGTGGCGGAGGAGCTGGCCATCGAGGCGCGCGACGAGCTCGTGCTGCAGGGCGTCCCCGCGGAGCGCATACAGGTCAAGCGGCGCGCGCACCTGAAGTACGACGGCACCGACACCGCCCTCATCGTCAGCCTCGCGCCGATGGGCGAGATGGTGGCGCAGTTCGAGGCCGCCTACCGGCAGCAGTTCTCCTTCCTCATGCCGGGCCGCGCGCTGATCGCGGAAGCCGTCTCGGTGGAGGCGATCGCCGCCGGCGATGCCCCGCAGGAGAAACCGGCGGAACGGAAAACCCCGGCTCGGCCGGCGGACCGGGTGCGCATGTTCACCGCCGGCCGCTGGCACGAGACGCCGCTCTACCGGCGCGAGGAGCTCGCCGCCGGGCAGCGCATCGAGGGGCCGGCGATCATCGCCGAGGCGAACGCCACCACCGTCGTCGAGCCCGAGTGGGCAGCGGAGGTCACGGCGCTCGACCACCTGGTTTTGAATAGGACAAGAGAGAAGCGCTCCGAGAGCGCCATCGGCACCAGCGTCGACCCGGTGCGGCTCGAGATCTTCAACAACCTGTTCATGTCGATCGCCGAGCAGATGGGGCTGCGGCTGCAGAACACCGCCTACTCGGTCAACATCAAGGAGCGGCTCGACTTCTCCTGCGCCATCTTCGA
>DASSPL010000274.1:0-2779 GCA_035699685.1 Burkholderiales bacterium
ATCGGCCTCGTCTCCATCAGCGACCGCGCCTCGGCCGGCGTCTACAAGGACGAAGGCATCCCGTCGCTCAAGGAATGGCTCGGCTCGGCCATCGCCTCGCCCAGATGGCGGGACGAGACGCGCCTCATCGCCGACGAGCAACCCGTCATCGAGAAGACACTCAAAGAGCTGGTGGACAAGCGCGGCTGCCATCTCGTGCTGACCACCGGCGGCACGGGCCCGGCGGCCCGGGACGTGACGCCGGAGGCGACCCTCTCGGTAGCGGAAAAGGTGATGCCGGGATTCGGCGAGCAGATGCGGGCGATCAGCCTGAAGTTCGTGCCGACGGCGATCCTTTCCCGCCAGGTCGCTGTCATCAGGAAGGGCGCGCTGATCATCAACCTGCCCGGGCAGCCGAAATCGATCCGCGAAACGCTGCAGGGGCTGCCCGAGGTGCCCGGAATCTTCGCAGCGGTGCCATACTGCATCGACCTGATCGGCGGTCCGTACATCGAGACGCACGAATCGGTGGTCAAGGCATTCCGGCCCAAGTCCGCTATCCGCAAGAGATGATCAACTTCCTCTGGCCCGAAGCGCTTGCGTTCCTCGCCCTGGTGGCCCTCGCCGCGGCGCTCTATGCGCGCCGCCTGCGCCGCCGCGCGGTGCGCATCGCGGGGCTGCAGATCCCGGTGACCACCAGCTGGAAGCAGCACACGCCCGCCATTCTTTTCATGGTCGCGATGGTGCTCGCCGTGCTCGGCGCGGCGCGGCCCACCGCGCTCATCACGCTGCCTTCGCAGCAGCGCACCATCATGCTGACGGTCGACGTCTCGCTCAGCATGCGAGCGGCCGACGTCCAGCCCTCGCGCATCGCCGCGGCGCAGGAGGCGGCGCGCGAGTTCATCAAGGACCTGCCGCGCGACGTGCGCCTGGGCATCGTCTCGTTCGCCGGCACCGCCGCGGTGGTGCAGCAGCCCACCACCAGCAAGGAAGACCTGGTCGCCGCGGTCGACCGCCTGCAGCTCGACCGCCATACCGCGATCGGCAGCGGCATCGTGGTGGCGCTCGCCGCGCTCTTCCCCGACGACGGCATCGACGTGGAATCGCTCGCTCCGCCGTGGATGCAGCGGCGCAATTCCGCCGCGCCGCCGCTGCCGCTGCCGCCGAAGAAGAAGGAGCAGAAGGACTTCAAGCCGGTGCCGCCCGGCTCGAACAACAACGCCGCGATCATCCTGATGACCGACGGCCGGCGCACCATCGGCCCCGACCCGCTCGCCGTCGCGCGCATGGCCGCCGACCGCGGCGTGCGCGTGTACACGGTGGGTTTCGGCAACGCCCAGGGCGCGCCGGTCACGATCGAGGGCTACTCCATCTACATGATGTTCGACGAGGCGACGCTCAAGGCGGTGGCCGAGTTCACCAACGCCGAGTACTTCCACGCCACGTCGAGCGCCGAGCTGAAGAAGATCTACGACACGCTGACCGCGAAGTTCGTCCTGCAGCGCGAGCGCACCGAGGTCACGGCGTTCTTCGCCGCGGCCGCGGCCGCGCTGCTCCTCGTCGCCGCGGGCCTCTCGCTCGCCTGGTTCAACCGGATCTTCTGATGGAAGCCATACAGATCGAGACCGGGCGCAACCCCCAGGCCGCCGTCATCTGGCTGCACGGGCTGGGCGCCGACGGCCACGACTTCGAGCCGATCGTGCCGGAGCTCGAGCTGGAAAAGCCGGTGCGCTTCGTCTTCCCGCACGCGCCCATCCGCCCGGTGACCATCAACAACGGCATGCGCATGCGCGCGTGGTACGACATCTACCAGTTTGGCGGCGGGCGCGAAGACGAGCAGGGCCTTCGCGCCTCGCAGAAGCTGGTCGAGGATCTGATCCGCGCTCAGGGGCTGCCGGCGGAGAAGATCGTGCTCGCCGGCTTCTCGCAGGGCGGCGCGATCGTGCTGCAAACCGGGCTGCGCCATGCCGAGCGGCTCGCCGGCATCATGGCGCTCTCCTGCTACCTGCCGATCGCCTCCACCGTGGCCGCCGAGCGCACCGAAGCCAACAAGGCCGCGCCGATCTTCATGGCGCACGGCCGCTTCGACGACATCATTCCCATCGACCGCGCGCAGGCGTCGCGCGCTGCGCTGGAGAAGCTGGGCTGCAAGGTCGAGTGGCACGAGTACCCGATGCCGCACTCGGTGTGTCCGCAGGAGATCGCCGACATCTCGGCGTTCCTCGCACGCGTCCTCTAGCCCTTGCCGTCGTCGTCCTGGCGGCGTGCGTTCCGCAGCCGAACGCGCCGTTCATCGAGGCTCGCTACGAGCCCTCGCCGCCGGAGGTCGTCCGGGCGATGCTCGAGCTGGGCAGCGTCACCGCCGCCGACGTGGTCTACGACCTCGGCTGCGGCGACGGGCGGATTGTCATCGAGGCGGCGCGCCGCTTCGGCGCGCGCGCCGTGTGCGTCGACCTCGACCCGGCGCGCATCGCCGAAGCCCGCGCCAACGCGGCGGCGGCCGGCGTGGCCGAGCGGATCACCTTCCGCCAGGAGGATTTGCTGCAGACCGAAATCCGCAGCGCCACCGTGGTCGCCCTGTTCCTCACCTACAACCTGAACCTCAGGCTGCGCGAGCGCTTCCAGCGGGAGCTGCCGGCCGGGACGCGGGTCGTGTCGCACTGGCATGGCATGGGAGACTGGAAGCCGGACCGCACGATCAGCGTGCAGGGGCCGACGCGGCTGCACGCGGTGTACCTCTGGGTGATCAGGCCTCGCGGATCATCTCCCTGAAGCGCACGAGCTCGTAGTCGTCCGAGCG
>DASSPL010000275.1:0-12781 GCA_035699685.1 Burkholderiales bacterium
GGCTTGCCGTGGCGCTCGGCGATGTCGAACGCCATGTCGAGCACCTCGAGCGGGCGGTCGGCGTGGTTCGGGTTCAGGCCGACCACGTCGGCGCCCAGGCGCATCGCCTGCTCCATCCACTCGCGCGAGGGCGCCGAGGCCTTGGTGCCGCCGCCGGTGAGGAACGCGACGACCTGGATGCGCATGCGGTCGCGCACGCGCTCGCGCAGCGCGACCAGGGCCTCGACGCCGCGCAGCAGGCACTCCGGATCGACATTGGCGTGCGTGCGCAGCGCCACCGTGCCGCGCTCCACGCAGGCATCCACCGTGCGCTCGGCGCGCGCCGCGATGTCCTCGGCGCTCATCGTCGCCGCGTAGCGGCTGAAGGCCTTGATCGCGCCGAGCAGCGTGCCTTCGGGGTTCGGCACGGAACGCAGCGTGCGCGTCTTGTCGAGGTGCTGGTGCGCGTCCACCAGTCCCGGCGCGACCAGCTTTTCCCGCAGGTCGACGGTCTTGGCGGCGGCGGAAATGCCCGGCGCGATGCGCTCGATGCGCCCGTTGCCGGCGATCAGGATGTCGACCGGCTGGTCATGCCCGGCGACGCGGGCGCGGCGGAGAAGTAGGGCGGACACGCGTGGTACAGTGAATTTCTATGAAAACATTTCGCATGCTAACCGCGTTCGCGGCGCTGCTGCTTCCGTTTTTGGCCTGCGCGCAGGACAGCTATCCCTCGCGCCCGGTCCACCTCATCGTGCCGTACGCGCCGGGCGGCGTCTCGGACATCACCGGGCGCATCGTCGCGCAGAAGATGAGCGAGCTGCTCGGCCAGCCGATGGTGGTGGAGAACCGCGCCGGCGCCGGCGGCATGGTCGGCACCGGGGCCGTGGCGAAGGCCGCGCCCGACGGTTACACCATCGTGCTGTCGAGCCTCTCCGCCTACGCCATCGGCCCGCGCATGGTGAAGGCGCCGCTCTACGATCCGATCAGGGACTTCACGCCGATCGGACCGGTGGCGCTCTCACCGACGATCCTCACCGTCGGGCCCGCGGTGCCGTTCCAGAACCTGAAGGACGTGATCGCGCACGCCAAGGCGAATCCCGGGAAGCTGACCTACGGCTCCTCCGGCATCGGCAGCGTGGCGCACATCTCTGCGGAGATGCTGCGCGCGAGCGCCGGCATCGATCTGGTGCACGTTCCCTATAAGAGCGCGGCGCAGTCGTACCCCGACGTCATCTCGGGCAGCGTGGCGATGGTGTTCGACGCGCTGCCCTCCGCCATCCAGCACATCAAGGCCGGCAAGGTGCGGCCGATCGCGATGATGTCCGACCGCCGCGCCTCGCTCCTGCCGGACGTGCCGACCTTCGCCGAGGCCGGCTACCCGGCGGCGACGCTTCGCCTGTGGGTCGGACTGCACGGCCCGGCCAACCTGCCGGCGCCGATCGTGCAGAAGCTGAACGACACCGCCGCGCGGGCCGTCGCCGCGCCGGAGGTGCGCGAGCGCTTCACCGCCGTCGGCGCCGACGCGTACTCCACCTCGTCGCGCGAATTTGCCGAGATGGTGCGCGGCGACGTCGAGCGCTTGGGTAAGATGATGGCTGCCGCCGGCATCAAAGCCGACTAAGGGGGAATCCAGAATGCGTATCGCTGCTTTCATCGCCGCACTGCTTTTCGCCGGCCTCGCGCTCGCGCAGAAGGAAACGCCAGTGCGCTTCGCGCTCGACTGGCGCTTCGAGGGACCGGCCGCGCCGTACCTCGTCGCGATCGACAAGGGGTATTACAAGGCGGAGGGCCTGAACGTCACCATCGATCCGGGCACGGGATCGGTGGAAGGCATCAACCGCGTCGCCTCCGGCGCCTACGACGTCGGCTTCGCCGACATCAACATCCTGGTCAAGTACCGCGACAACCCGCGCAACCTGCCCGTCAAGATGGTGATGATGGTCTACGACACGCCGGCCTTCTCGATCGTCACGCTGAAGAAGACCGGCATCGCCAAGCCCAAGGACCTCGAGGGCAAGGTGCTCGGCGCGCCCGCGGCCGACGGCGCGTGGGCGCAATGGCCGATCTTCGTCCAGGCGAACAAGATCGACGCGTCGAAGGTGAAGGTCGAGAACATCGGCTTCCCGGTGCGCGAGCCGATGCTCGCGCAGGGCAAGGTCGACGCCATCACCGGCTTCTGGTTCTCGTCGTTCATGAACCTCAAGGCGCAGGGCATTCCCGACAACGAGATCGTGGTGCTGCACATGCGCGACTGGGGCCTCGACCTCTACGGCAACGGCATCATCGCCAACCCGGACTTCATGCGCTTCAACCCGAAGGCGGTGCAGGGCTTCGTCCGCGCCACCATCAAGGGCATCCAGGAGACGCTGCGCGACCCCGACGCCGCCATCGAGAGCGTGATGAAGAGGAACCAGATCGCCAAGCGCGACGTCGAGCTCGAGCGGCTGAAGCTCTCGCTGCAGAAGAATTTCGTCTCGCCCGACGTGAAGAAGAACGGCATCGGCGCGATCGACGCGAAGCGCCTCGAGCGCTCGATCGAGCAGATCGGCCTCACCTTCCAGTACACCAACAAGCCGAAGGCCGCCGACATCTTCACCTCGCAGTACCTGCCCGCCCGCGAACAGCGGATGGTGAAGTAGAGAACACGCAGGCACGTCGTCCCCGCGAAGGCGGCATTTCTGGGCGGAAAGGCTTTTCTGCGACGGCTTTCTGAATTTCTGAAATGGGCCCCCGCCTTCGCGGGGGCGACCTTCTCAAACCCTTGGTAAAGCTCGGCAACGTCTCGATGGCCTACGGCCGTGGCGCGACCGCGGTCAAGGCCATCGAGGATGTCTCCCTCGAGATCGGCGAGGGCGAGTTCATCGCCGTCGTCGGCCCGTCGGGCTGCGGCAAGAGCTCGCTGATGAAGCTGATCTCCGGCCTGCACCCGCCGGCCGGCGGCACGCTCACCATCGAAGGCAAGCCGGTCACCGGCCCGCTCAAGTCGGTCGGCATGGCGTTCCAGAATTCCAACCTGCTGCCCTGGCGCACGGCGGTCGACAACGTGCTGCTGCCGCTGGAAATCGTGCAGCCGCACCGGAGCCGCATTCGCACCGAGAAGAATCAATACCGGCAGAAGGCGAAGAGCCTGCTGGAATCCGTGGGCCTCGGCGGCTTCACCGACAAGTTTCCGTGGGAGCTCTCGGGCGGCATGCAGCAGCGCACCTCGATCTGCCGCGCGCTGATCCACGAGCCCGAGATCCTGATGCTCGACGAGCCGTTCGGCGCGCTCGACGCGTTCACGCGCGAGGAGCTGTGGTGCGCGCTGCGCGACCTGCAGGCCGAGCGCAAGGTCACCGTCATGCTGGTGACCCACGACCTGCGCGAGGCGGTGTTCCTCGCCGACACGGTGTACGTGATGTCCAATCGCCCCGGCCGCATCGTGCGCCGCCGACCGATCGACATCCCGCGGCCGCGCGACCTCGAGGTCACCTACACGCAGCAGTTCCAGGACATCGTGCACGAGCTGCGCGCCCTGATAGGAGGGCGGCACTGATGAACCGCGAGGAATTCGGCGTGCGGGTGGTATCGCCCACCGTGTTCGTCATCGCGATGTTCGTGCTGTGGGAGATCATCTGCAAGGCATTCAAGGTGCCGCTCGCCATCCTGCCGGCGCCCTCCGACGTGTTCGCCGCGCTTTGGCAGTACCGCGCGCCGATTATCGACAACTCGTGGGTCACGCTGTGGACCACGCTCGCCGGGTTCGCGCTCGCCACGGTGTTCGGCCTGCTGCTCGGCATCGCGGTGGGCTGGCACCGCGTGATCTACGCCGGCATCTATCCGGTGCTGGTCGGCTTCAACTCCGTGCCGAAGGTCGCGGTCGTGCCGGTCCTCATCCTCTGGTTCGGCCTCGGCGCCGTCCCCGCGATACTGACGGCGTTCCTGATCTCGTTCTTCCCCATCGTCGTCAACGTCGCCACCGGCCTCGCCACGACCGAGCCCGAGCTCGAGGACGTGCTGCGCGCGCTCGGCGCCTCCAAGCTCGACATCATGCGCAAGGTCGGCATCCCGCGGTCGCTGCCGTACTTCTTCGGCTCGCTCAAGGTCGCCATCACGCTCGCCTTCGTCGGCGCCGTGGTATCGGAGACGGTCGGCTCGAACAAGGGCATCGGCAAGCTGATGCTCGACGCGCAGGCCGCCTTCCAGGTGCCGATCGTCTTCGCCGGCCTGCTGGTCCTCGCGGTCATGGGCATCGTGCTGTACGCCGCGACGGCTGCAGTGGAAAGCCGCTTTACCGGGTGGGCTTTCCGCGGCCAGGCGAATCGTTAGAATTCCGCATGGCACGCATCCCATACGAAGACGAGATCATCATCTCGTGGGTCGAGCTGCACCGCGACGCTCGGCACCTCTCGCAGGAGCTCCACGACAAAGGCCCCTGGAAGGGCATCATCGCCGTGACGCGCGGCGGGCTCGTCCCGGCCGCGCTGGTCGCGCGCGAGCTGGACATCCGCCTGGTCGACACGATCTGCGTGACGAGCTATGACTCGACCACCAGCGGCGGCGCGGCACAGGCGCAGGGCAACGTGAAGCTGCTGAAAGGCGTCTCCGGCGACGGCGCCGGCTTCCTCCTCATCGACGACCTCGTCGACACCGGGCGCACCGCGCAAGCCGTTCGCCAGCTGCTGCCGAAGGCCTACTTCGCCACGCTCTACGCCAAGCCGGCCGGCCGCCCGATCGTGGATCTCTGCGTGAAGGAATTCAAGCAGAACAAGTGGATCCACTTCCCCTGGGACATCGAGTACAAGTTCGCCACGCCGATCAAGGACGGCGGCCGGGTGGTGGCGGGGCCGGGTTAAGCAAGCCTCTGCCTTGATCCGTCTGCTTCTCGGGCTCGCGCTGGCACTGGCGAGCGTCGCCGCCGCAGCGCAATCGGTGCGCATCGGCATCCTGGGACCGGACGAGGCGCGCTTTGCCGACCTGGTGAACGGCCTGCGCACGGGTATGCGCGAGCTGGGCTATGCCGAGAAGAACCTGGCGGTGATCGAAGCGCGCGTTCCGAGGGGCGACACGCGTGCGGCGCGCACCGCCGCCGGCCAGCTGGCCGCGCAGAAGGCCGCCGCGCTCTTCGTCATGGGATCGGCGCTCGTCAGGCCCGCGCGCTCCGGCGCGCCGGAGGTGCCGATCGTGTTCATTACGCCGGGCGACCCGGTGGCAGCCGGCCTCGTCGCGAGCCTCGCCCGGCCCGGCGGCAACATGACCGCTCTGACTTACGAATATCCGGAGCTTTCGGCCAAGCGGGTAGAGCTGCTGCGCGAACTGGTCCCGCGTGTGCGCCGCGTGCTGGCTATCTACGACGAGCGCGACGCCTCGCCGAGGCAGGGCGCAGCCGCTGCGCGCGCGGCGGCCGGCGCGCTCGGGCTGACGTTTGTGGATCGGCCGCTGAAGTCGGCCGACGATCTTCCGCAGGCATTGAACAGCGTGGGCGGCGCGGACGCGCTCCTCGGCGTCCCAGGCGGCGCGACCGCGGCGCACGCGCGCTCCATGATCGCCGCCGCCAATGCGAAATCGATGGCGACCGCGTTCCATACGCGCAGCGGCGATACCGAGGAGGCGCTTCTGACCTATGGCGCCAACGACGCGGACATCGCCCGCCAATCTGCCCGTGCCTTCGACAAGATCCTGAAAGGCGCCAACGCCGGCGACCTGCCGGTCGAGCGTCCCAGCAAGCTCACCCTGGTGATCAACGCGCGGGTGGCGAGGGCGATCGGCGTGAGCATCCCGCCGGCATTCGCGCTGCGCGCGGACCACATCATCGACTGAGCCGGTAGACTTTCCACATGGTGCTCGTCATCGGCAACAAGAACTACTCGTCGTGGTCGCTGCGGCCGTGGCTCGCCCTGAAGCAGCTCGGCATCGCCTTCGACGAGGTGCGCATCCCGCTGTACGGGTCGGGCGCTAAGGAGAAGCTCCTGCAGCATTCGCCGGCGGGCAAGGTGCCCATCCTCAAGGACGGCAAGACGGTGGTGTGGGACTCGCTCGCCATCCTCGAGTACCTGGCGGAGAGGCATCCGAAGCTCTGGCCATCCGATGCAGGGCAGCGCGCCAGGGCGAGGTCGGTCTCCGCGGAAATGCACTCCGGCTTCCCCAACGTGCGCAATCACATGAGCATGAACGTGCGCAAACGTTATCCGGGCAAAGGCAGGACGCCCGAGGTGATGGCCGAGATCGAGCGCATCAAGGCGATCTGGTCCGAGGCGCGCGGACCGTTCCTGTTCGGCGACTTCACGGCCGCCGATGCGATGTACGCGCCGGTGGTGCTGCGCTTCCGCACCTACGATGTCGCGGTCAACAAACCCTATATGGACGCGATGCTGGCGCTGCCCGCGATGAAGGAATGGATCGAGGCGGCGGAGCGCGAGCCCGAGTCCATTCCCGAGTTCGACCTCTACGGCTGACGCAGACAGGAAAATGAGAGCCTATGTCGTCGGCGGCGCCGTGCGCGACGAGCTGCTCGGCCTGCCGGTGCAGGACCGCGACTACGTGGTGGTCGGCTCGACGCCGGAAGAGATGGAGCGCCAGGGCTACAAGCCGGTCGGCAAGGACTTCCCGGTGTTCCTGCATCCGCAGACGCACGAGGAGTACGCGCTGGCGCGCACCGAGCGGAAGAGCGGCCGCGGCTACAAGGGATTCACCGTGCACGCGTCGCCGGACGTGACGCTCGAGGATGACCTGCGCCGGCGGGATCTGACGATCAACGCCATGGCGAAGGACGAGAGCGGCAACCTGATCGATCCCTTCGGCGGCAAGGCCGATCTCGAGAAGAAGGTGCTGCGCCACGTGAGCGAGGCGTTCGCCGAGGACCCGGTGCGCATCCTGCGCACGGCGCGCTTCGCCGCGCGCTTCGGCTTCGAGGTGGCGCCGCAGACCATGGCGCTGATGAAGCGCATGGTGAACTCGGGCGAGACCGATTACCTGGTGCCCGAGCGCGTGTGGCAGGAGGTTTCGCGCGGACTGATGGAGCGCGAGCCGCAACGCATGTTCGAGGTCCTGCAGCGCTGCGGGCTGCGCGAGCGCCTGCTGCCGGAAATCGATCAGTTTCCAAAACTCGAGGGCTCGCTCGCCGAGCGCTTCGCGCGGCTGGCCTGGCCGCTGCAGGAGCCGGAGGTCGAGGCGCTGTGCGAGCGGCTCAAGGTGCCGAACGAGGTGCGCGAGCTGGCGCTGCTCGCCTGCCGCAACCGCCTGGCGCTGCGCGCGTCGCGGCTGGCGACGCCGCATGCCCTGCTCGAGCTCCTCAAGCGGGCGGACGCGTTCCGCAGGCCCGAGCGCTTCCATGAGCTGCTCGCTGTCGCGCGGCGCGACGAGCCGATAGTCGACACCACGCGGCTCGAGCGGGCGCTCGAGGCGGCAAAGACCGTGGATGCCGCCGCGGTCGCCGCCAAGGCGCCGTCGCCGCCGGATATCCCGCGACTGATCGACGAGGCGCGCGTCGAGGCCATCACGCGGGCGCTATGAAGCACCACCTGCTGGCGCTTTACCGGAACCTGATCGCCGGCGCGCGGCTCGCGCTTTTCCTGCCGGTGCGCGCCTTCGACTACCGCGTATCGGCCGCGGACTATGCGTGGCTGCTCGCCTTCAACTTCGCCCTGTGGGTCGCCGCGGCGGCGATCCGCGCGGGACTGGAGGGCGAGTTCGATTCCGCCGCCGTGCCGATCTACCTCGCCTCCATCCCGCTGGTGCTCGGCACCGCCATGTTCGTGGCCGGCATCTATGGCGAGCGCCAGCGGCTGCTGCTGGTCGCCACCGCGCTCACGGCGAGCGATCCGGTGTTCGAGCTCGCGGCGCTCCTCCTGCCGTTCATCGGCCATCCCGGCATCGCCTTGCTGGTCCTGCTGGCCTGGATCTGGGTGGTCGCGTTGCGTGCGGTGGCCGTGTGCATGGGCAGGCGCCGCCCGCAGATCGCCAAGGGCGCGCTCGCCGTCACGGCGATGATCGCCGTGGGCTTCTTCCTCTTTCCGCGCACCGACGTGTGGAAGCTCCCGCCGGAAGCCGTCCCGCCCGACCCGCTGACCGAGGAGCGCGTGTTCCATCTGCAGGGCCAGCTCATCGAGCGCGCGCTGGCCGGCGTGAAGCCCGGCCGCCCCGGCGTGCCCGAGCTCTACTTCGTCGGCTTCGCGCCCGACGGCAGCCAGGACGTGTTCGTGAAGGAGCTGCGCTTCGTGCGCCGGCTGTTCGACGAGCGCTTTGGCACCTCCGGCCGCTCGATCGCGCTCGCCAGCAACAACGAGGCGCTCGAGGAGTTCCCGATCGCAAGCGTGACCAACCTGGCGCGCGCGCTGAATCGCGTGGCCGAGGCGATGAACGGCGAGGAGGACACGCTTTTCCTGTACCTCAGCGCGCATGGCAGCCGCGACCACCGGCTGTCGGCGGTCCAGCCGCCGCTCGATCTCGCCCTGCTGACGCCGACGGCGCTCGGACGCATGCTGCAGGAGGCGGGCATCAAGTGGCGCGTGATCGTGGTATCGGCCTGCTACTCGGGCGGCTTCATCGAGCCGCTGCGCGACGACAACAGCGTCGTCATCACTGCCGCGTCGCCCGACCGCACGTCCTTCGGCTGCGAGCACGGGCGCGACTTCACCTACTTCGGCCAGGCTTATTTCCGCGACGCGCTGGCGAAGACCCGGTCGTTCACGCACGCCTTCGACCTGGCCAAGGCGGCGCTGGCGAAGCATGAAGCGGGGGAAAACCTCGAGGCGTCGCTGCCGCAGATGTGGGTCGGGCGGGCGATCGCCGAGCGGCTAAAGCAGGCGGGAGAGGCCCCAGACAAGCAGTGACAGCACCGCCGTGCTGGCGAGCGGGATGTAGTACATCCGGCCTCGCACCGGAACGCGAAAGTCGCCCGGCAGGCGCCCGACGCCGATGCGCCCAAGGAGCGGCGTCACGGCGGATAGAATCACCAGCGCCAAGAACAACGTCACGAGCCATTTCACCATGATCGAACTCTATACCTGGGGCACGCCCAACGGCCGCAAGGTCTCCATCATGCTCGAGGAATGCGGGCTGCCGTACAACGTGCACAAGATCAACATCGGCACCAACTCGGAGCAGTTCACCCCCGAGTACCTGAAGATCAATCCGAACGGCAAGATTCCGTCGATCGTCGATCCCGACGGTCCCGACGGCAAGCCGATCGCGATGATGGAGTCGGGCGCGATCCTGGTCTACCTCGCCGGCAAGACCGGCCGGTTCCTGCCGAAGAGCGTGCGCGGAAAGTACGAGGCGCTGCAGTGGCTCATGTTCCAGATGGGCGGCGTCGGCCCGATGTTCGGCCAGGCGCACCACTTCATGCGCGCCAAGAAGGACGAGATCCCCTATGGCAGCGAGCGCTACGGCAACGAGGCCAGGCGCCTGTACGGCGTGATGGACAAGCACCTCGCCAGCCACGAGTACTTCGCCCCGGAATACTCGATCGCCGACATGGCCATCTATCCGTGGGCCGCGCGCCACGAGTGGCACCGCGTCGATCTCTCGCAGTTCGCGAACGTCAGGCGCTGGTACGAAAGCGTCGGCGCGCGGCCGGCCGTGCAGAAGGGCATGGCCGTCCCTACCGCGTAAGGACGTCGGCCAGGTCCTCGGCGTCGACCGGTTTGGTGAGGTGCAGGTCGAAGCCGGCGGCACGGCTCTTGGCGCGGTCCTCGGCCAGCCCATAGCCCGTCACGGCGACGAGATAGGGCCGGCGCGCGCCATCCATGCGGCGGATCTCGCGGGCGAGCTCGTAGCCGTCCATCTGCGGCAGGCCGATGTCGATGAGCGCGATCTCCGGCATCGAGTCGCGCACGGCGTCCAGGCCGCTCAGCCCGTCGGGGGCGACGCGCACCCGGTGGCCGTCGAGCTCGAGCATGCGGCGCAGCGTCTCGCGCGCATCGGGGTTGTCCTCGACGATGAGGACCTCGCGTGACGCCGCCACGCCCGCCGGCTTCGCCTTCTTGAGGGACAGGGCCGGCTTCTCGATGGCCGGCAGGCGCACGGTGAACTCGCTGCCGCGCCCGGGGCCTTCGCTCGACGCCGACGCCGACCCGCCGTGCAGCTCGGCCAGGCGCCGCACCAGCGTGAGGCCGATGCCGAGGCCGCCCTGCGAGCGGTCGAGGGGGCGCTCGCCCTGCACGAAAGGCTCGAACACGCGCGCGGCGAGCTCCGGCGCCATGCCGATGCCGCTGTCCGAGACACGCAGCACCGCTTCGTCGCCCTGCCGCGAGACCGAGATCGTGATGCTGCCGTCGTCGGGCGTGAACTTGATCGCGTTGCCGAGCAGGTTGCCGACGATCTGCTCCATGCGCGTCGGATCGGCATCGACCCACACCGGGCTCGCGCGCAGCAGGAAGGTGCGGCGGCCGGCGCGGCCGCCCGAGCGCAGGGTGCTCACGGCACGCCCCGCCGCCTCGGCGAGATCCAGCGGCTGGCGCTGCAGCACGATCTTGCCGGTCATCGCGCGGGCCGCGTCGAGCAGGTCGTCGGTCATGCGCGCGAGGTGCTGCACCTGGCGCGCGATCACGCCGCGCGCGTACATGCGCGCCTCCTCGTTGCCGAGCTCCAGCAGCTGGCTGGCGTTGGAGATCGCGCCGAGCGGATTGCGCAGCTCGTGGCCCAGCATGGCGAGAAACTCGTCCTTGGAGCGGTTGGCCTCCTCGGCGAGGGCGCGCGCCTGCTGCTCGCGCGCGAGGAGCTGCTCGCGCTCGGCCTCGCCGCGCGCGCGCTCGTCGGCCGCCATGGCGATCGACTCGGACACCTGGCGGATCTCCGCGATCGAGGTGTCCGGGCGCCGGATCGGCTCGCGGCGGCCGAGAGCCTGCGCCGCGGCGCGCAGCTCGCGCATCGGCCGCGTGATGCCGCGGCCGACCGCCAGCGCGGCGAGCACCGCCAGGATGAGCGAAAGCAGCACGCCGCCGCCGAACACCGCCACCGAGCGCAGCGCGCCGGTTTCGACCAGCGAGGGCGGCACGCCGATGGCGACGGTCCAGCCGGTCGTGCGCGAGCGGCTGAAGGCGGCATAGACCGGCTCGCCTTCCAGCACCTGCGTCAGCCCGGCGCCCTCGTCGCGGTGCTGGTCCATCAGCTGCTTGAGGCTCGGGGTGGGCCCGGTGGCGAGGAACTGCGCGTGCTGGCGCGAGCGCGCGACGCGCATCTCCTTGGCGTCGAACACCGATACCACCCACTCGCGCGGCACGCGCTGGCGGTTGACGATCTCGAGCACGCCGTCGGGCTTCACCGCCGCGGTCAGCACATAGCGCACCTCGCCGTCACGAACGACCGGCACGCGCACCGGCACGGCGTAGCTGGTGCCCGGTCCGCGCGCGAGATGGCCGACGGTCGCGCGCCGCGTGCGCTTGGCCATCTCGAAGCTTTCCGGCTCGACCAGCCCCGGCAGCCGTTCGCCGTAGTCGAAGCGCGCATTGATGACCTGCCGGCCGCCGGGATCGAGGAGGATCACGGTCAGCCAGCTCGGATTCGCCTGCAGCACCCGCCGCGTCACCTCGTGGAAGCGCTGCATCTCGCCGCGTTCGAGGGCCGGCGCGGCGGCGAGCACCTCCAGCACCGAGATCGAGCGCTGCAGCTCGGCGTCGACCGCGGTGGACAGCGCCCGCGTGATCTCGATGCCGGCGCGCTGGGCGCCTTCGCGCTGCTGGTGCATCAGCGCGAGCAGGCCGATGCCGGCGACGATGGCGAGCGGCAGGATGCCCGCCGCCGCGAGCACCAGCAACCGGCCGGCCAGCGGCACGCCCGGCGCCCTCATTGCCGCGCGCGCTTCTCCAGGAAGGCGAGGATCTCCTCGACGCGCAGCTGCGGCTCCCCCGGCACGGGCCTGGTCCCCACGACGCGGTTCATCCACTCCATGTTCTGCTGCATGCGCGCAACCACGGCGCGCCATTCCGCCGCGGTATGGCGCCGCGGGTCCGGCAGCACATGGCACTGGTTGCACGCCAGGCGGAACGCCTCACCCTCGGCCCGATTGACCTCGGGGTAGCGCTTGGGGTCGAGCGGCCGCTGCGCGTGACGGCGCAGATAGGCGACGATCGTCTGCGTCTCTTCGGGGCTGGGCGCGCTGACTCCCGCCATCATCTCGCTCATCAGCGTGCCCATGTTGCCGCGGCCTTCCATGCGCAGGACCATGCGCTCGACGACCGGCTGCCACTTCTCCGCGTGGTGCATCGCCGGGTTCGCCAGGTTGTGGCACTGCACGCAGTAGCGCAGCGTGAGCTGCGCGCCGGGCGATTTGCGCTCCGGCAGCTGCCTCGCGTCGAACGTGGGCGGCAGGATGCGCTCGAGCATCGGCCCGTGCGGGCTCTCCGACCAGCGCTTGCGCGCGTCTGACATTTCGTCCGCAAACGTTGGCGCCGCAATCAGTACGGCAATGGCCGCGAAAAACCTGTGCATCGCCTAAAGGGTATGCGAACGGTCGCCGCGCGTGAAGCCGAGGAGCGGCGCTTTCACTGCCTTTCCGACCGCCAGCACCTTGAAGAGCTCGCCCATCTCGGCGGGGGAGAGCAGCTTCTGCGCCTGCGCCGCGATCGGCGCGTAATGCAGGGCTTTTTCCACGTTGGCCTGCGCGAGCACGTCGGTGATGCCGCAGTTGACGAGGAACTGCGCCTGGTTGGCGTAGCCGAGGACGTCGGCGCCCGCCTCGTGCGCCGCCTCCGCAAGCGCGGTGAAGTCGACATGCGCGGTGATGTCCTCCTCGCCGGGATGGGCGAACGGATCGGCGTGCGCCTTGTGCCGGTGATGGCACATCAGCGTCCCGGTCGCGCGCTGCGGATGGTAGTACTCGTGC
>DASSPL010000276.1:0-2096 GCA_035699685.1 Burkholderiales bacterium
GGCCTGGCGCTCGGAGAGCGAGAACGCCTTGATGAGCTCCGGCTTGGGCTCGTCGGCGGCGCGGATGACCTTGATCACCTTGTCGATGTTCAGGAAGGCGATCATCCGGCCTTCGAGGATGTGGATGCGATCCGCGACTTCCTCGAAGCGGTGCCTCAGGCGACGCTCCAGCACCGCCAGGCGGAAATTCGCCCACTCGCCGATGGCGTCGGCGAGCGACATCTGGCGGGGGCGCCCGTCGCGGCCGATGGCGACGAGGTTCATCGCCACGTTCGCCTCCATGGTGGTGTGCGCCAGCAGGAAGGCCATCAGCTCCTCGGAATCGACCTTGCTGGTGCGCGGCTCGAATACGATGCGCACCGGGTGCTCCTGGTCCGAATCGTCGCGCTGGCTCTCCAGCAGGGCGAGCGCCGCGCTCTTGAGGCTGACCTGCTCGGGCGTGAGCGACTTCTTGCCCGCCTTCGGCTTGGGGTTGGTGAGCTCGTCGATCTCGGCAAGGACCCGCGCGGCCGACGTGTTCGGCGGCAACTGGTAGACGGCCACGCGGTACTGGCCGCGCGCGAGCTTCTCCACGTGCCAGCGCGCGCGCACACGGATGCTGCCGCGGCCCGTCTCGTAGGCGCGCTTGATCTCCTCCCGAGCCGAGATGATCTGCCCGCCGCCGGGGAAGTCCGGTCCCTTGATGCCCTTGACGGTCGGCTTGGCGCCTTCGCCCGCCTCGAGCGTGAGCGCGCAGGCTTCGGCCACCTCGCGCAGGTTGTGCGGCGGGATCTCGGTCGCCATGCCCACGGCGATTCCCGAGGCGCCGTTCAGCAGCATCACCGGCAGGCGCGCGGGCAGCACCTTCGGCTCCTGGAACTCCCCGTTGTAGTTGTCGACGAAGTCCACGGTGCCGCGGTCGAGCTCCGAGAGCAGCACGGCTTCCGCGAAGGCGGTGAGGCGCACCTCGGTGTAGCGATAGGCAGCCGGGCTGTCGCCGTCCCGGGAGCCGAAATTGCCCTGGCCATCGATGAGGGGGTAGCGCAGCGTGAAGTCCTGCGCCATGCGCACCATCGCGTCGTAGGTCGCGACGTCGCCGTGGGGATGGTAGCGGCCGAGCACGTCGCCGACGATGCGCGCGCTCTTCTTGTGCGGAGCGTCGGCGCGGTTGCCCATCTCGCGCATGGTGAAGAGGATCCTGCGCTGCACCGGCTTCTGGCCGTCCTCGACCGAGGGCAGCGCCCGGCCCTTCACCACGCTCATCGCGTAGGCGAGGTAAGCGCGCGAGGCGAATTCGGAGAGGGAGGGATTGTCCGGCGGGCGCTGCGGCGCGCCGCGGTCGGCGGGGGGCGCGGGAGGCGGCGCGTCGAACAGGTCGCCGGTGACTGGGCCCCCGCCTGCGCGGGGGCGACGACCTTCCGTCTTCTTGCGGCTGGTCACAGGTCGGCCTCGATGGTGTGGCCTTCCTGCTCCATCCAGGCGCGGCGGGCTGCCGCCTCGGTCTTGCCCATGAGGCGCTTGAAGACGGGCTCGGCGAGCGCGCGTTCCGCATCGTCCAGGCGCATCTCGATCAGCCGGCGCGTGTCGGGGTGCATGGTGGTCTCGCGCAGCTGCTCGGGATTCATCTCGCCCAGGCCCTTGAAGCGGCTCACGTGGATCTGGCTGTCGCGCACGCCCTCGTCGCGAAGCTTCTCCTGCTCGTGCGCGAGCTCCTGCTCGTCGAGCGCATAGATGCGCTTCTCCGACTTCACCTTGCCGTGGGGCGCCACGCGGATCGAGTAGAGCGGCGCCTGCGCGATGTACACGTGGCCGCGCTCGATCAGCTTCGGGAAGTGGCGGTAGAAGAGGGTGAGCAGCAGCGTCTGGATGTGCGAGCCGTCCACGTCGGCGTCGGCCATGATGATGACCTTGCCGTAGCGCAGGTTCTCGAGCACCGAGTCCGGTGCTTGCGGCTCGTGCGGGTCGATGCCGAGCGCCACCGCGATGTCGTGCACCTCGGCGTTGGCGTAGAGCTCCTTGGAATCGACCTCGAACGTGTTGAGCACCTTGCCCTTGAGCGGCAGGATCGCCTGGTACTGGCGGTCGCGGCCCTGCTTGGCGGAGCCGCCGGCCGAGTC
>DASSPL010000277.1:0-4476 GCA_035699685.1 Burkholderiales bacterium
CGCCGGGATGGCGAGTTCGAGCTTCGAGTTGTCCGGCAAAGGAAACGCTTTCTTTTCGCCGTCGGCGGCGATCGCAACAGAAAGGAGCAGCCAGGCGAGAAAGCTCACGCCTAGAATTCTGCAAGAGCGATGCCCACACCATGTCCACGCCAAAATTCAGGCTCGAAGTCCCCGACGCCGCCCTTGCCGACCTGCGCGAGCGCCTGAAGCGCACGCGCTTCCCGGACGAGGCGCCCGGCGCGCCGTGGCGCACGGGCACCAGCCTCGCGTACGTGAAGGAGCTGGTGCAGTACTGGGGCAGCGGCTTCGATTGGCGCGCACAGGAAGCGCGCATCAATTCCTTCCCGCAGTTCAAGGTGTCGCTCGACGGCATCGAGCTGCACTTCATCTACGCGAAGGGCAAGCGGCCCGACGCGATGCCGCTCCTTCTCTCCCACGGCTGGCCGGGATCCATCGTCGAGTTCCTCGAGCTGATCCCGCGGCTCACCCAGCATTTCACGGTGGTCGCGCCATCGCTGCCGGGGTACACGCTTTCGTTCGCGCCGGGCCAGAAGCGCTTCGGCGTGGAAGACGTCGCCGCGACCTTCGTAAGATTGATGACGGAGGTGCTCGGCTACAAGAGATTCGGCCTGCAGGGCGGCGACTGGGGTGCGTTCATCTCGTCGCGTATCGCGGCGACGCGCCCGGAGCTCGTCACGGGGTTGCACCTCAATTACCTGCCGGTGACGCGCGGCCCGTCGGACGACGCCGCGTGGCAGGCGCAGCTTGCCGACTGGGTGAAGGAGCGCTCCGGTTATTCGACCATCCAGGGCACCCGTCCGCAGACGCTCGCTTACGGCCTCACCGATTCGCCCGCCGGCCTCGCCGCGTGGATCGCCGAAAAATTCCACGCCTGGACCGACAACGACGGCACGATCGAAAGCGCGATCCCTCGCGACGCCATGCTCGCCAACATTTCGCTCTACTGGTTCACCGGCGCCATCGGCTCCTCGTTCTGGCCGTACTACGCGCGCGTGCATGGCGCATGGCCGGTGCCGTTCCCCGTCACGGTGCCGACCGCCTACGCCGCCTTCCCGAAGGAAATCCTGCGCCCCCCGCGCGCCGTGGCCGAGCGCATGTACACCAACATCCGCCGCTGGACCGAGATGCCGAAAGGCGGGCATTTCGCTGCGCTGGAGCAGCCGGTGGCGCTCGCAGCGGACGTGGTCGCGTTTTTTGAAGAATCGGGGGCTTGAATCGTGCCGGCACGTATCATCCGCGCATGGCCGAACACCTGAATTCCGTGCACAGCAGTCTGTCACTGGACCTCGCGGCGCGCATCGTCGACGAGGCGATCGCGGCGCGGCGCAAGGAGGGACTGCTGCCGCTCGCCGTCGCCGTGCTCGACGCCGGCGGCAACCTCGTCGCCTTCAAGCGCGAGGACGGCTGCGGCGTGCTGCGCTTCGACGTCGCCTTCGGCAAGGCCTGGGCGGCGCTCGGCATGGGCATGGCGACGCGCGCGATCCGCGACCGGCTGGCGCAGCGTCCCGCCTTCCAGAGCGCGCTCGCCGCCGCGTCGGACGGCCGCTTTATCCCGGTGCCGGGCGGCGTGCTGATCCTGCGCGACGGCCAGGCGATTGGCGCCGTCGGCATCAGCGGCGATGCTTCCGACAAGGACGAGTACTGCGCCATCGCCGCGATTCATGCGGCGGGCGCGAAGAGCGATCCTGCCGAACCCAACCCGGAGTGGCGCAATGCGGGCCTTTAGCCTTCTTCTCAGCCTCCTGATTTCCCTACTGATGTCGTTTGCGGCGTGTGCGCAGAGCTTTCCTTCGAAGCCGCTGCGCCTGGTCGTGCCGTTCCCGCCGGGCGGGCCGACCGACCTCTTCGCGCGCCAGTACGGCCAGCGTCTCGCCACGGTGCTCGGCCAGGGCGTGGTGATCGACAACAAGGCCGGCGCGAGCGGCGCCATCGGCTCGGTGGAAGTGATGCGCGCACCGCCCGACGGCTACACGCTGCTCTTCGGCACCGCGTCGACGCACGCCCTCTACAACCTCATGAACCCGAAGCCGCAATACGACTCGCTGCGGGATTTCGCGCCGGTGGCGATCGTCGGCGGCGCCGCCATCGTGTTCATCGCGCATCCTTCTCTTCCCGCGACCCTGAAGGAGGTCCTCGCGCAGGCGCGCTCGAATCCCGGCAAGCTGCGCTACGCGTCGCCGGGCTCCGGAACCATGATGCACATCGCCGCGGAGCGCCTGAAGCGCGAGGCGGGCAACGTGCAGATCGACCACATCCCGTTCAAGGGCTCGGGGCAGGCGAAGCCGGCGCTGCTCGGCGGGCAGGTGGAGCTGATGACCGACACCCTCGGCGCCTCGCTGCAGGAGCACAAGGCGGGCAAGATGCGCATCCTCGCCATCGCCGCCGCGCAGCGTTCCGCCGAGGCCCCCGACGTGCCGACGGTGGACGAGGCGCTCGGCACGAAAGGCTTCGAGGCCATCCTTTGGAACGTCGTCGCCGCGCCGCCGGGCACGCCGCCCGCGGTGCTCGAGGCGTTGTCCAACGCGACGGCCAGGGTGATGAGCGATGCGTCGCTGCGCGAGAGCCTCGCGCGGTTCGCCATCCAGGTCGAGACCGGCTCCAATCCGGCGAAGGCCGCCGCGTACATCCGGTCCGAGATGGAACGCTGGAAGCCGGTGATCGATGCCGCCGGGGTGAAGATAGAGTGACGCGCCAGCTCGATGCACTGGTCATAGGCGCGGGTTTCTCCGGCCTGTACCAGCTGCTGTGCCTGCGCGACCGGCTGGGGCTCTCGGTCAAGGTCCTGGAAGCCGCCCCCGATCTCGGCGGCACGTGGTACTGGAACCGCTACCCGGGCGCGCGCTGCGACTCGGAGAGCCACTCCTACTGCTACTTCTTCTCCCGGGAACTGCTCGAGGAATGGAGCTGGTCGGAGCGCTATCCCGAGCCGCCGGAGATCCTGCGGTACCTGAACCACGTGGCGGAGAAGTTCGACCTCCGGCGCGACATCCGCTTCAACACCCGCGCCACGGCCGCGCATTACGACGAAGCGGCGAACTTGTGGGACGTGACGACCGAGTCGGGCGAGCGCTACCGCGTACGCTATCTCGTCACCGCCGTCGGCTGCCTGTCGGCGGCCAACATCCCGCGGATCCCGGGGCTCGAGAGCTTCGCCGGGCGCACGTATCACACCGGCCAGTGGCCGCCGGAGGGCGTGGATTTCCGCGGCAAGCGCGTCGGCCAGATCGGCACCGGGTCGACCGGCATCCAGGCGGCGCCGGTGATCGCCGAGACCGCCGCCCACCTCACGGTATTCCAGAGGACGGCCCAATACAGCGTGCCCGCGCGCAACGCGCCGCTCGCGGAAGAGTTCGTGCAATACGTGCGCGAGCACCATGACGAGATACGCGAAGTGGTGCGCTCCACGCCGAACGGCCATCCGTTCCGCATCGCCCGCCGCAACGCGTTCGACGTGAGCGAAGCCGAGCGGCAGGCGATCTACGAGGCGGCGTGGGAGAAAGGCGGGCTGCAGTTCCGCGCCAGCTTCCACGACATGCTGCTCGACAAGAAGGCGAACGACACCGCGGCCGAATTCATCAAGCGCAAGATCCGCGAGACCGTCAGGGATCCGAAAACCGCGCAGGCGCTCGCGGACATCGATCACCCCTATGCGGCGAAGCGCCCGCCGATCGACACGAACTATTTCGAGACCTTCAACCGCGAGAACGTCACGCTGGTCGACCTGCGCGCCGAGCCGATCGAGCGCATTACACCTGCCGGCATCAGGACGCGCGCGAAGGAGCACGCGCTCGACATCATCGTCTTCGCGACCGGCTTCGACGCGATGACGGGCCCGCTCCTGAAGATCGACATCCGCGGCCGCGATGGGCTGGCCTTGCGCGAAGCCTGGGCGGACGGGCCGAGCACCTATCTCGGGCTGCAGGTTCCCGGCTTTCCCAACCTGTTCACCGTCACTGGCCCGGGAAGCCCCTCGGTGCTCTGCAACATGCCGGTGGCGATCGAGCAGCACGTGGAGTGGATCACTGGCTGCATCGCCTATATGCGCAAGCACGGCATCGACTGCTGCGAGGCGGCCGCCGAAGCGGCGCAAAAGTGGGGCGAGCACGTGAGCGAGGCCGCGCACGTCACTCTGCTCCCGCACGTCGCTCACTCGTGGTATCTCGGCGCGAACATTCCCGGCAAGCCGCGCGTGTTCATGCCCTACGCCGGCGGCATGGCTCGCTATCGCGCCATCTGCGACGACATAGCCGCCAAGGGATACGAAGGCTTCATCATGGGGCGCGGGGCGACGCTGAACGACTTTTCGGCCGGCGCGAAGATAGCCTCGCCGGGCGTCTAAGAAAAAAAGTCCGACCTGCGGGAATAAGCGCCGGGCCTTTTCATTTGCCGACCACGGCGGCACCATCGCGGCTCCAACAACCGGGGAGGAGCTATGAACAAAACGCTTGGCTTGAT